>CAVEJT010000001.1:0-144185 GCA_963616135.1 Bacteroidaceae bacterium
TTTTATTTAATATATCTTTATATAATAAAATAATTAAAGAAAATGCATCTATTAAATCTTTTCTTTCTTTAAAATAATTATTCCATAATTTATTTACATATACTAATGTCATCATTCCATTTGTTTCAAAATAACTTATAAACTCTACTACTTGTTTAATTTTTAAAGATATTTCTTCTTTTGTTTCTATATTTTCTATTTCTAAGTTTTCATGTAAAATTTCAGTAATTTTTTGATCATTTTCTAAATTATCATATTTTCTTCTACTTCTTAACGACAAAATTTGACATCTAGATACTATTGTACTTAATAATTGTGAAATATTCTCAACCATTAAAATTGCAATGATTCCTGGTTCAGGTTCTTCTAAAAATTTTAGTAAAGAATTAGAAGATGAAACATTTAATTTAGAAGCATCTTTTATTACATATATTTTTCTATTTCCTTCTATGGATTTTTTTGAAAATTCTAGTTGCAAATCTTCTAATTGTGATTTTTTTATCCACTGACCATCTGCTTCTATTACCTTAAGTTCTATAAATTCATTATTATCTATTTTTTTGCATATAGAACATTCCTTACATCCATCATTATTACTTTTTTTATTAGGACATATAATACATTTTACCATTGAAAGCACAAAATCAAATGATTTATTATAACCATTTGTTTCTATTATATATGCATGTGATAACCTATCATTATCTACAGAATTTTTTATTATTCTATATATAATAGGTTGATCAGTTTTATAATCATCCAACATACTTTCCTCCTAATAAATAAAAACTAATACAAATATTAAAGCCATAAGAGCTGGTATTCCTAGTATACTAATTGAAATTACAGTGAAAACATTAATTGGTATTACTAAACCTATGGGTTGTACTAATATATTGTATCCATATAACAAAAAAGAACTAATTATAATACGCTTTATTAGCTTTATTAGTTTATTCATAATATTTAACATATCGGTCACCTAATCAACTATATGTTATAAATTACGATTTATGATTCATTTTTTGTAGATACATCCATTCTATTTTCTAAAGCCATTTCAAGGGTTAAAGAATCAACATAATCGATTTCTGCTCCCAAAGGTATTCCATGGGCTATTTTAGTAATTTTTACATTGAATGGTTCAAGAATCTTAGATATATAAAGTGAAGTTGTTTCCCCTTCAATGCTTGGTTTTAAAGCTAGTATTACTTCCTCTACTTTATCTTTCTTAATTCTTTCTTTTAAAGGCTCTATATTTATATCTTCTGGGTTAATTCCATCTATTGGAGAAATTAAACCATCTAATACGTGATAATAACCATCAAATATATTTAATTTTTCAAATAATATAACATTTTTAGGTTCTTCAACAATACATAATATTTTATTATTTCTTGTCTTATCTTTACAAACCTCACAAAGTTCTTCCTCACTTAAATTATTACATTTTTTACATCTTTTAATTTTTGTTTTTGAATCTTTTAATGATTTTGAAAATAATTCAACTATGTCATTATCAAATTCTAACACTGATAGTGCTAATCTCTCTGCCGTTTTTTCTCCTATACCTGGTAATTTTTTAAAACATTCAATTAAATTTGCTATTGTTGTTGGATATTTCATTAAAATAATCCTGGCATACCTTTTGTATAGGCTCCCATTTTTGATTCTGTTTCTTTGTTAATTTGATTCATAGCATCATTAACAGCTACTATTAACATATCTTGTAATAATTCAATTTCATCTTTATCTATTGCATCCATATCTATTTTGCAATCTAGCATTTCTCTTTTACCATTAAATTCAACAGTTACATTTGATGATTTACCAGTAAATGTTTTATTATTAATCTCCTCTTGTGTTTTTAACATATCATTTTGTAATTTTTGTGCTTGTTTTAGCATTGCTTGCATATTCATATTTATCCCTCTTTCTAACTATACTCTATTATATTTTCAAACATATTTTCTATTTCATTTTGTGTATCATTTTCTTCTTCTTGTTTATATAAACTTACTAAATCAATGTTTTCTTCTTGATATTCAAATAGTTTTTTACCTTGTTTTAAACTATTGTTAAAATTTGTTTTTATTATTTCCCATTCTTCATTTGAAACTGCGATTGGTTTATAATTGCATTCAAATGCCTTATAAAAGGCTTTTTCTACATCAATTAAACTACTATTAAAACATTCCTCTAAATTTGAATTATTATATACAATAATCAAATCTTTATCACCTTTTGCTTTTATTTCACCATCTATTATTAATGAAACTATTGAACTATATTCTGGATCCATTAATAACGTTTTTATCTCTTCAAAATCATTTTTAAATGAAATCAAGGATTTTTTATCAAATTTAGATAGAGTATTATTAATTCTTATTTTTTTTAATTCTTGAATTTTTTTCTTAATACTCTCATTTATTTCTTTTTTTTCTATTGCTTTTTCTATCTTTATTTCTTTTTTTTCATCAAGTATAGGAATTTCTTGTTTTAAATTAACAGAATTATTAGATTGTAAATTTAATATTTGTATTATTGATAATTCCATTAAAAGTTTTATGTTATTTGTGTTCTTGCTATTATTTAATGTAGATAAAAGTATATCTATTATTTTATAAATTTTATCTTCTTCTATCACATTGCAAACTTTTTCATATATTTCCTTTTCTTCTTTGTTTTTAAAATAATCAGAACTATTATAATAAATTAATGTATTTTTTAACATTTCTATAATATTTTCCATTATTTTATTCAAATTTTTTCCATCTGAATCATACTTATCAATTAATTCAAATGTTTCATCTAATTTTTTTTCAAAAATCCCAGTTACAAATGAACTTAATTCACTTAAAGATATTGTACCGTATACTTCATTTACATCTTGCGTTGTTATCTTATCATTTGTATAAGCAGTTAGTTGATCTAATAAACCAATTGAATCCCTTAATCCACCATCAGATAATTTAGCTATTAATTCTAATGCATCTTCTTCAATATTAATATTTTCACTTTCACATATAGATTTTAATCTCAATTTAATATCAGTTATACTAATTTTTTTAAAATCGAATCTTTGACAACGAGATAATATTGTTGAAGGTATTTTATGAGGTTCGGTGGTTGCTAATATAAAAATTATATGTTTAGGGGGTTCTTCCAATGTTTTTAATAAAGCATTGAATGCTGCTGTTGTAAGCATGTGTACCTCATCTATTATATATACTTTATATTTTCCATAAGATGGTACTAACCCCACCTTGTCTCTTAATTCGCGTATTTCATCAACACCATTATTAGAAGCTGCATCTATTTCTATAATATCAGTATTTTGTTTATTATTTATTTGTGTACAACTTACGCATTTATTACAAGGGGTTATACCATCCAAATTTTCACAATTTACTATTTTAGCTAATATTTTAGCAATGCTTGTTTTTCCTGTACCTCTTGGACCAGAAAATAAATATGCATGGGAAATTTTCTTGTTTTTAATTGCATTTGTTAGTGTTTGAATTATTACTTTTTGTCCTGCTACATTTGAAAAATCTGTTGGCCTATATTTTCTATACAAAGCTTGGTACATTCTATCACCTCTAATATTTATATTATACACTTAAAATTTATAAAAAAAAAGAGCTTCTATCTCTTATTTTTAAAAAAGGATTGAATTACTTTTTTACATTCTTTTTCTTTTATATCACTAATTATTTCTATATTTTTTAATTTATCTGTATATCCAAATTTTTCATTTTTTACACCATATACTATTCTTTTAATTCTTGCTTGTTCTATTGCACCGCAGCACATCATACAAGGTTCCATTGTAATATATATTTCACAATCATCCAATCGCCAATTTTTTAGTCTTTTACATGCCTTTGTAATAGCTATTATTTCAGCATGTTTTATTACATTTTTACTTTTTTCTCTTTTATTATATGCTTGGGAAATAATTTTATTATCTTTTACTATTATTGCTCCAACTGGCACCTCATTATGTTTTTGAGCTTTTTTCGCCTGTTTTAAAGCTAAATCCATATATTTTTCTTTCATTTTTCCTCCAATGTTTCACGTGGAACATTGTATTTTATTTTTATATGTTTCACGTGGAACATTGTTTAATTTATACAATGTACTTAGTATCATGTTTCACGTGGAACATCGTTTAATTTATACAATGTACTTAGTATCATGTTTCACGTGAAACATTGTATTTTATTTTTTTATATGTTTCACGTGGAACATTGTTCATTTTATATATATATTTCACATAAGTATGTATCTCATACATATATTTCTACATATGTTTCACGTGGAACATTACTGTTAAATATATATATTTGTACATGTTTCACGTGAAACATAGAAATTGAGTAATAAAAAAGCACACACATTTAGAGATTCTTAAGGCTGCTGAATTCCTTCTCTGACCTGATTCAAATATAAATGTTGTGCAATAATAATATATTATAATTCTAAATTTATTGCAACTTTTTATAATGATTTATTTAATTTATCTATGTTTCACGTGAAACATAGATACCTCTTTACTATATAAATAGAATTAATACAAAAAGAATGTTTCACGTGAAACATTCTTTTTAATTATTTTCGTTATTTTCTTCTATCTCTTCTTGTTGCTCTTCATGTTCAATAACAGCTATAGTGCTTACTTTTTGATTATCTTTAAGATTAATTAATTTAACACCTTGGGCTACACGTCCTGTTGATGATACTTGAGATAATGATAACCTAATAATCATTCCACTATCAGTTATAATTATTAAATCCTCATCACCATTTACTATCTTAAATGAAACAATATTTCCATTTTTTTCTGTAACATTTAAAGCTTTTACTCCCTTACTACCTCTATGTGTCATTCGATATTGATCTATGGTTGTTTTTTTACCGTAGCCATTTTCTGTTACGACTAATACATTTTCTGATTCTGTTGATGTTACTTCCATACCTACTGCTATTCCTTCGCCAACGTCAATACCACGTACACCAGATGCAGTTCTTCCCATCATTCTTATTTCATCTTCTTTAAATCTAATTAATCTACCATTTGAAGAAGCTATTAATACTTCACTAGTTCCTTCAGTTATTTTTGCTGAAATTAATTCGTCATTTTCTTTTAATGTTATAGCTATTTTTCCATTTGTTCTAATATTTTCAAATTCTTTTATATCTGTTCTCTTAATAATTCCTTTTTGTGTACAAAGTACAACATATGCTGGTGTATCTTTTGGAGTTGCCTTTAACATAACATTAACTTTCTCATCTTTTTCTAAAGGTAATAAGTTAATAATAGGTAATCCTTTTGATTGTCTACTATATAGAGGAACTTCATACCCTTTCATTCTATATACTTTTCCCTTATTTGTAAAGAACATTATATAGTCATGTGTTGTCATAGAAAGAATACTCTCTACAAAATCTTCTTCATTTGTAGACATTCCTTTAATTCCTACACCACCCCTATTTTGTGATTTATATGTATCACTTGTAACTCTTTTAATATATCCTTTGTTTGTAAGTGTTACTACTAAATCCTCTACTGGAATTAATGATTCATCATCTATATAATCTATTGCTGTCATATCTATTTCTGTTCTTCTATCATCAGCAAATCTGCGCTTAATATCTAATAATTCATCTTTGATTATACTCAATACTTTAGCTTCGCTTGCCAATATTGATCTTAATTCTTCAATTAGTTCTAATAAATCTTTTAATTCTTGTTCTATTTTATCTCTTTCTAAGCCAGTTAAACGTCTTAATTTTAATTCTAAGATATTATCAGATTGTATTTCTGATAAACCAAATCTACTCATTAAGGTAACTCTTGCCTCTTGATCTGTTTTTGATCCCTTAATTATCTTTATAACTTCATCAATATTATCAAGTGCTATTTTAAATCCTTCTAATATATGAACTCTTGCTTCTGATTTTTTCAAATCATACCTAGTTCTTCTTATTATAACTTCTTTTTGATGATCGATATATTTTGATATTATGTCTTTCAAACCTAATGTTCTAGGTGTTCCTTGGTCTAACATTAAAAATATTATTCCATATGTTGTTTGAAAAGATGTATGTTTATATAAATTATTTAATACAACTTGTGGATTCGCATCCCTTTTTAATGTTATTGTTATTTTTACACCATTTTTTAAATCAGTATGATAATCTGCTATACCTTCTAATGTTTTATTATGAACTAATTCAGCTACTTTTGTCTTTAAATCCATAGTACTTACACCATATGGTACTTCAGTTATTATTATTGCACTATGACCATTTTTTTCCTCTATTTCAGCCTTACTTCTAATAGTTATAGAACCTCTACCAGTTTCATAAGCCTTTCTAATACCTGAATTTCCAAGTATTATACCACCTGTTGGAAAATCTGGACCTTTTATATATTCCATAAGACCTAATGTATCTATTTCTGGATTATCTATAAAAGCTACACAGCCATCTATTACTTCACCTAAATTATGAGGTGGAATATTAGTTGCCATTCCTACTGCTATACCCATAGAACCATTTACCAATATATTTGGAAATCTACTTGGTAATACTCTTGGTTCTTTTTCTGTCTCAGTATAGTTTAAATCCATATCTACAGTGTCTTTACCAATATCTCTTAATAACTCTAATGATATTTTTGATAATCTTGCTTCTGTATAACGATATGCTGCTGCTCCATCACCTTCAATATTACCAAAGTTACCATGACCATCTACTAACATATAACGTTCATTAAAATCTTGAGCTAAACGAACCATTGCTTCATAAATACTTGAATCACCATGTGGGTGATAATGTCCCATAACATATCCTACTGTTGTTGCACTCTTTTTATGTGGTTTATCAGGCGTATTACCTTCTTCATACATTGACCACAAAATTCTTCTATGTACTGGTTTTAAACCATCCCTTAAATCTGGGATTGCACGTGAAGTTATAACGCTCATAGAATAATCTAAAAATGAATCTTCTACTTCTTTTACTATATTATTTTCAGAAAGTTTATCTCTCTCATGGAATGTATCTTTAAAAGATGTTTCTTCTTTTTGTATTTCTTCATTTTTTTGTTCTAAATTCTTATTTTCTTCTTCCATATAAACCTCCTATATATCCAAATTTTGTACATATTTGGCATTTTCTTCGATAAATTTTCTTCTAGGTTCTACTTCATCACCCATTAATTTAGTAAATACCTGATCTGCCGTCATACAATCGTTTACTGTTATTTTTCTTAATATACGTTTTTCTATATCCATAGTAGTCTCATTTAATTCTTCTGGATCCATTTCTCCTAAACCTTTCATACGAGTAATTTCTGCACGAGATCTTACATTTTCTGGTAATGTGTTTAAATATGAATTTTTTTCTGCTTCATCTAATACATATTTACGTGTTTTACCATGTCTAATTCTAAATAATGGTGGTTGTGCAGCATAAATATGCCCTGCTTCTACTATAGGTCTAAAAAATCTATAGAAAAGAGTTAATAATAATACACGAATATGAGCTCCATCTACATCGGCATCGGTCATGATTATTATTTTATCGTATCTAAGTTTCTCTAAATTAAATTCTTCACCTATACCTGTACCAAAAGCAGTTATTATTGATCTTATTTCTTCATTACCAAGTGCTCTATCTAATCTATTCTTTTCTACGTTTAAAATCTTACCTCTAAGTGGTAAAATTGCTTGTGTCATTGAATCTCTTCCTTTTTTTGCACTTCCTCCTGCTGAATCTCCCTCGACTATAAAGATTTCTGAAACTTTTGGGTCTTTACTCTTACAGTCTGATAATTTTCCAAAGAAGTTTGTAGTTTGCATTTCACTTTTTCTTGTTATTTCACGAGCTTTTTTAGCTGCATTTCTAGCCTTACAAGCAACCATTGCTTTATCTACTATAGTTCTTGCTTCTGTAGGATTTTCTAACAAAAACTTTTCAAATCCTTCACTAAAAACATTATCAGCTAGTTTTCTTACTTCACTATTACCTAATCTTCCTTTTGTTTGTCCTTCAAACTGTGGATTTGGATGCTTACAAGATATTATCATTGTTAAACCTTCTTTAACATCCTCGCCAGTTAAAGATTCATCTTTTTCTTTTAATAAATTATTTTTTCTTGCATAATTATTAATAACACGTGTTAGCGCTCTTTTAACACCTTCTTCATGTGTTCCTCCATCATGTGTATTAATATTATTTACAAAAGAATAAATATTCTCATTATAACCTGTATTATATTGCATAGCTACTTCAAAAAATACACCATCTTCAGAACCTTCTAAATGTATTATTTTATCGTGAATAACAGTCTTTTGTTGATTAATAAATTTTACATACTCACTTATACCACCTTCATACATAAATGTCTCACCAGTAGTATCTTCTTGGTCTCTATCGTCTCTTAAAGTAAGTCTTAAACCTCTATTTAAGAATGCTAATTCTCTTATTCTTACCATTAAAGTATTATAATCATATATATCAGTGTCAAATATATCAGAATCTGGTTTAAATGTTACTACGGTACCCGTTCTATTAATATCACATTCTCCAATTTCTTTTAGTGGTTCTACTGTATGCCCACCATTTTCAAAACGAATATAGTATATCTTACCATTTTTATAAACTTTTACCTCTACCCATTTTGATAAAGCATTTACAACAGAAGCTCCTACTCCGTGTAATCCACCAGATACTTTGTATCCGCCACCACCAAATTTTCCTCCTGCATGTAATACTGTATAAACTGTTTCAACAGTTGATTTTTTTGTTTTTGGATGAACATCAACTGGTATACCACGTCCATCATCTTTTACTGTTATAGAATTATCTTTATTAATAACTACCTCTATATTTTTACAAAAACCTGCCAAAGATTCATCAATTGAGTTATCAACTATTTCCCAAACTAAATGATGTAATCCTTTTACATCCGTTGTACCTATATACATACCAGGTCTTTTTCTAACAGCTTCTAATCCTTCTAATACTTGAATGTCTGATGCATCATAATGATTTAAATTTTCATTCATCTATCTTCACCTCTTTTATTTTTACGATGTTACCATTATTTATATTAAATAATTTAGATTTTTTAATTAATTTTGGATCTAAATTATTTAAATCAGTAGTTGTTATAATTGTCTGTATATTTTTATTTATATACTTTAACAAATTATTCTTTTTTTTATCATCCAATTCACTAAAAATATCATCTAGTAATAAAATTGGAGTCGTTTCTTTATATTTTTTAAATATTTCTATTTCCGCCAATTTAAAAGCCAATACAGCAATTCTTTGTTGACCTTGAGAACCATAATATTTTAAATTTTTATCATTTAAATAATACTCAATATCATCTTTATGTGGCCCTATATCTGTTGAACATATTTTAATATCATATGTTAAACGTTTATTATATTCTTCTAATAAAAATTGTTTTAAATTAGAATCATTTATATCTATATCCATATTTGGAACATACTTAATATTAAATCCATCTATGTTCATAACATCATTATAAATTTTTTTACAGTAATCATTTATTTTATTAACATATTTATTACGTAATTTGTATATCATAATTGATTTATCAACTAGATAACCAGTTAAAATATTAATATAATTTATATCTTTTGATTCTTGTTTATTTAATTTTTTTAAATATTCATTCCTAATTTTAAGTATTTTATTATATTCATTAATAAGAATATAATAATTACTATACAATTGAGACAATTCTAAATTTAAATATTTTCTTCGGTTTATAGGAGAACCTTTTATTAATTCTAAATCATCTGGCGAAAATATTATAATATTAAGTAATGATATATAATCACTTACTTTTTTTACAACATCTCCATTATACTTTAAAACTTTATTTTTATTATCTATATATATATTTAATTTATTATCTGATGAATCATTATAAATACCTTCTATAGTTAAGTATTCTTCATCCTTTTTTATTAAACTATTATCGATAAAACTTCTATGAGATTTTGTTGAACCTAAAACAAATATACTTTCTAACAAATTTGTTTTACCTTGAGCATTATTTCCATAAATTATATTTATTCCTTTTGTAAGAGTTAACTGCAAACTACTATAATTTCTAAAATTGTGCAATTTTATTTTTTTTAAGTACATAAAAGTTCTCTTTTCATCATTATATCCCCCTATTTTTAATTTTTCTGCGAATTAATACTCCTATACACATATATAATTATACCATAATTTAAGCAATAAAAAAAGAAAAAATCGTTTTTTTCAATCTTTTCTCATATTTTTTATCTCATATAATTTTGTTTTTAACATGTTTGCTCTATAAATTTGATTTTCAAGTGAATAAAACGAAATATTTATATTCATTTTATTTAAATTTTTAAAAATTATTTCACTTTTATTATTTACATTATATATTTTTTTATATTTATCTATTTTATTTAAAGCAATCCAAGTAGCTTGTTGAGTTCTTGCTGATGTTGTTGGAAAAAATATTATATTTCTACTCTCTTCTATTATAATTGGAAATTTGGTTTTTATACCAGTTAATGCCTTTGTTCCTACACATCTACCTTGATATGAACTACCATAAAATTCACAATTTTTTTTAATTATACTATTTGCTGATTGTTTTACAACATAATTTTCTTCTTCTTCATATACCATTGAATTACTTTCATCTAACGGTACTATTGCCATTGTAGATGAATTTATCTCATATTCTTTCATACTATCCCCCTTCCTTGTGTACTCTTATACACTACCAAGTTGTCGAAATAAATAGAATTATGTCGATAAAATTCAATTTTTTTAATTTTTTATACAAAAAAAGTGTATAACTTTATTTTTATATAAGTTATACACTCTTATTTTTATTAATAAGTCCTTATTGGTAATATTAACTGTGTTAAATCATTGTTATCCACATAGTTTAATATTATAGGCTTTATTTCACCATTAAATAATAACTCAATTTCATCACTTTCAAATGTTTTTATTGCATCCATCATATATTTAGAACTAAAAGAAATTTTAATATCAGAATCATTGCTTTTTTCTATATTTATTTTCTCTTCTACATTTCCTATTTCAGGAATATTAGATGAGATAATCATTATATCTCCTTTTGTTTCTAGTTTTATAATATTTTTTTCTTCTGAATTTGTTAAAAGTGATGCCCTATCAATTGAATTATAAAAATTATCTAATTTAACTTTAATTTTTAAATCAAAACTATCAGGAATTAGTTTATTTGTATCTGGATAATTACCATTTATAAGTCTTGTCATTACGATTAAATTTTTTATTTTAAATATTACTTTATTTGTAAATATATGCATTTCACATTTTTCTTCATCATCTAGCATTAATTTAGTTATTTCATTTACATTCCTACTTGGGATAATAATATCTATATTATCCTCAACAGCTGCATCTAAAGTAATTCTTTTTTTTGATAATCTATACGAATCTGTAGCTGTTACTTCCATTAAATTATCATTTACTTTAAAGTTTATACCTGTTAAAATTGGTCTACTTTCTTGATTAGAAGCTGCAAATATAGTTTGATTAATAGTTGTTTTAAATATTTTTTGATCTATTAATATAGGAGTATTAGTAAATTCTAAATCTAAATCAGGAAATTCATTTACATTATTGCAATTTAATTTAAATGAAGAATTAGCTGTTGTTATTAATACTTGTGAATCTATTATTTCTTCTATATTAATAATTTCATTATCTAATCTTTTTACTATATCATATATATATCTACCAGATATTAATAATTCTCCTTGTATTTCAATTTCTTCAATTTTTTCTTTTGGGATAAAAGATTTAATAGCAAGTTCATTATCTGTACTTAATAAATATAAACCTTCATCATTTAATTCAAATTTTATACAATTTAAAATAGGAATTAAATTTTTATTTGAAATACCTCTTATAACATAATTTAAATGTTCCATTAATACTTTTTGTTTAATTTTTAATTTCATATTATTCCTTCTTTCTAATATATATTATTTTTATTAATGTTCATAATGTTGATAACCCACTTTTTCTTTTATTTATAAGGCATTAATGTATGTGCATAAAAAGTTTATATTTATATTTTTTACACATTATCTTATTTCATTAACCATTTTTTGTATTTCAGAATTTAAAATATCATCTCTTAAAATCTCTTTTTTAATCTTATCTACAGCATGCATTACAGTTGTATGATTCTTTCCACCAAATTGTATGCCTATTTTAGTTAAATTTTCATCCAAATAGACCCTACAAATATACATTGCTACTTGTCTAGGTATAGCAATTTCATTGCTTCTTTTCTTGCTCAATAGTTCTTCTTGTGTTAGATTATAATGTTCACAAATAATTTGAACTACTTGATCCATTTTATTTTTTGAAACAATTGTTTTAACAAAATAATCTTTTAAGGCATCAATAGCAAGTTCAAGTGTTATATCAGAACCATTCATCATAGTAGCGAATGCAAATACACGAGTAATAGCACCTTCAAGCTTTCTTACATCCCCTACGCAATTACTAGCAATATACTCTTTAACCTCTTCAGGAACAACCCCAGACAGCTCATTATTTTCTATTTTTTTATTTAGGATAGACATTCTAAGTTTAAAATCAGGAGGTAAAATGTTAACTTGTAATCCCCAATTAAATCTAGTTTTTAAGCGCTCTTCTAACTTTTTTATATCGTCAGGAGATCTGTCAGATGATATTATAATTTGTTTTTCATTATTATATAATTCATTAAATGTATTAAAAAATTCTTGTTGTGCACTAGTCGCACCTACTAAATTATGAATATCATCAATCATAAGTACATCTATATCTCTATATTTATTTTTAAATTGCTTTATTGCATCCATATTATTTGATCCAGCATTTTTTCTACATATATCAACAAAGTCAGAGACAAAATTATCGCAAGTAATATATAAGACTTTTTTATTGCTGTTTTTAACAATATAGTTACCTATTGAATGCATAAGATGTGTTTTTCCAAGTCCACTAGAACCATATATAAATAATGGATTATACATTTTTCCAGGTTGTTCAGCAACAGCAAGAGCACTCGTTGCAGCAAATTTATTACTAGGACCAATCATAAAATTTTCAAATGTGTATTTAGGATCTAGATTAGTTTCATATACTTCATTATTATTTGGAACACCAATAACTTGTGTATTTTCACTTAAAATATTATCTACTTCTTCTTCAATAACATAATTAAATTTAAAGTTAGAACCTGTTATTTCAGTAAACACTTCTTCTATAATATCGTTGTAATTTTCACTTAAATTCTTTTTATGTATATGATAAGGAACTAGTACGGTAGCAACGTTATTATTTAAATTAATCAGTTTGGTTTCTGAAAACCAAGTATCATATGCAATATCAGATATTTGTAATTTGATTTTTTCTAAAAAAGAATTCCATATGTTATTTAAATCCATATTACTACCTCCTTAAAACTTATACACCTATATTTTACAATAATTTTTCTTTAAAAACAACAAAAAAATAGAAATATGTGCATAAACTTAAAAAAATGTAGAAAAATGTGTTATGAACATTTTAATTAATAAAAAAATAAAGAAATTATGTTTATAAATAAAAATACTAACAAAACTTATAAACACTTATAAATGTTTAAAAATATAGCTTTATATAACTTATCAACAATTTTGTGCATAAATTTATACACAAAAACATGTGAACATTTTAAGAATTTTGTTTATAAGTGTAATATTTTGTGCATAATTATTATTAACAATAAAATTATTAACAAAAATGTGTATAACTTAAATAAATGAATTTTGTTGGGAAATAATTATTAAAAAAGAATTCTGGTATTTCCCAAAACCAAAATTTAAATAATGAAATAAAAACATTGACAAAAAACAAAAAAATATATATAATTTATAAAGCAAGCAGAAAAATTATATATAATGGAGGTGTTAAAATGAAAAGAACATATCAACCAAATAATCATAGAAAAAGTAAAAAATTAGGTTTCATGGCTCGTATGAAAACAAAAATGATAAATAATAGAAGAAGAAAAGGACGTAAAGTTTTATCTCATTAATATTCCACTGATTCGTCAGTGGTTTTATTTTTATAAAGGAATGATTATATGAAAAAGATTAATATAATAAAAGAAAGTCGAGATTTTGATAGAATAATTCATAACAATAAACCATATAAGTATAAAGACTACATTATTTATGTTGAAAGAAATACAAATAATGTTTATAAATTTGGTTTATCTGTTGGTAAAAAAATAGGTAATGCTGTTAATAGAAATAAAGTAAAAAGACAATTAAAATATATTATTGATCAAAAAGACTATCAAAATAACTTTAATTGTATTATAATAGTTGGTAAGGGAATAAAAGAAAGAACTTTTGAAGAACGAAAAGATAATTTATTAAAAGCCCTTGAAAATTTAAAATTAATAAAGGAGAAAAAATATGAAGAATAAGAAAAAAATACTAGTAGTAGTTCTTTTATTAATGATTTTGTTAACAGGATGTACAAAACAATTAAAAGACGCAAATGGTAAAATAATAAGAGATGATAAAACTAAACAAGTTTTAGTAGAAAATGTTTTATGTCAACCAATAGAATTAAAGGATGAATATAAAAAAGCATTAAATCAAAAGAAAAAAGATTACAAAAAATTATATGAAGATGGAGATTTATCTAAAAAGGATTATACAAAAAAAATTAATAGTATAATTGATATAGATAAATTACCAAAGTGTACTAAGATTTCTGTAATAGAAGGTGGATATGAAACTCTTTGGACAAGTGTATTTGTAAAACCTTTAGCATGGGTTTTAGTAAATATTGGAAAAATTTTAGGAAACAGTTATGGTCTTTCTATTATAATAGTAACACTTTTAATAAGATTGATTTTATTTCCAATAACATTTAAGAGTTTGAAACAATCTGAAAATATAAAGAAAGCTCAACCTAAATTAGCACGTATAGAGAAAAAATACGCGAATAAAACAGATCAAGAATCTATGATGATGAAATCAAATGAAATGATGGCTGTTTATAAAGAATTTAAAATTAATCCTATAGCCGGTTGTTTATTAGGATTTATTCAAATTCCATTATTCTTTGCTTTTTATGAAGCATTAAATAGATTACCACTTTTATTTGAAGGAAAATTTTTAGGATTACATATGGGAATTACTCCATTAGCGGCCGCAGAAGTAGGTAATTGGTATTATTTAATATTACCAATACTTGTAGGTCTTGTTACATATTTCTCATTTAAAATGAATAAAAATACAGGTCTTACTAGTCCAGATCAAACAAAACAAATGAATTTAATGTTTAATATTATGATAGTAGTTATATTTGTAACATCATTTAGTATGTCAACAGCAATTATACTTTATTGGATAGCAAATAGTTTATTTACTATAATACAAAATATAATAGTTAAAAGGAGTAAGTAATATGATAGAAGTTTTTAAGTATCAAGATGAAACAGAAGAAAAATGTAGATTAAAATGTTTAGATGATTTAGATGTATATAATAATGAAATACTTGCTAAAGAGTATGAAGAAAATGATTTGTATACTATGGAAGTAGTAAAGAAAGAAGATATTAAAACATTCATTAAAAATTATTTAACAAATGTAACTAATCAAATGGGATTAGAAACAAAGTTTGAAGTTAATGAAGATGAAGATGTATTTAGCGTAAAGATGTTTTCAAATAATAATCCTATATTAATAGGAAAAGATGGTAGAACACTTACATCTTTACAAAATTTATTAAGACAAACAATAAGTAACCAAATTAAATTTAATGTAAAAGTTAATTTGGATGCTTCTAATTATAAAGCTAAAAAAGAAAAATTCTTTGAAAGTGATATAAAAAAAATAATAAATGATGTTTTAAAGACAAAGGATGAAATAAAATTAGATCCAATGAATTCTTATAAAAGAAGAATAGTTCATTCAATTGCATCTGAGTACTATAATATAGAAACAGAAAGTTTTGGAGAAGAACCAAATAGATATGTAGTAATAAGATATGTTGAAAAGTAAAATTTACTATTAATTTAGTAAATTTTTTTTTAAGTATTTAAAAATAACTAATCTTTTGATATAATACATACGTTGGAAGTGATTATATGAATGATACAATAGCGGCTATATCAACAACTTTAGGAGTAGGGGCTATAGCCATAATAAGAGTAAGTGGTGATAAAGCTATTGATATAGTAAATAAGATATTTAAAGGAAAGAATTTAAAAAATGTAGAATCACACACTATCAACTATGGATATATAGTTGATAATGGTAAAGAAATAGATGAGGTTTTGGTAAGTGTAATGAAATCACCAAAAACTTTTACTTGTGAAGACGTTGTTGAAATAAATACTCATGGCGGTATAGCTATTACAAATAAAGTTTTAGAACTTTTACTTACTCATGGCTGTAGATTAGCAGAACCTGGTGAATTTACAAAAAGGGCTTTTTTAAATGGTAGAATAGATTTAATAGAAGCAGAAGGAGTAATGGATTTAATTAATTCAAAAACAGAAAAATCAAGAAAATTAGCTATTAATCAAGTAAATGGTGAGGTATCAAAATTAATAAAAAATCTAAGACAACAAATAATAGAACTTTTAGCAAATATAGAAGTAAATATAGATTATCCAGAATATGAAGATATTGAAATTATGACTATAAATAAGATTAAAGAAAAAACTCAAGACATAGAATCAAAATTAAAAAATATATTGGATAAATCAAAAGATAGTAAATTGATAAAAGATGGAATTAAAACAATTATTATAGGGAGTCCAAATGTAGGTAAAAGTAGTATATTAAATAGATTGTTAAATGAGAATAAAGCTATAGTAACCGATATAGCTGGAACGACGAGGGATATAGTTGAAGGAACGATATCAATAGACGGAATAATTCTTAATATAATAGATACAGCAGGAATTAGAAAAACTGATGATTTGGTAGAAAAAATAGGTGTTAAAAAAAGTTTAGATTTAATAGAAGAAGCGGATTTAATTTTGTATGTTTTAAATAATAATGAAATAATTACAAAAGATGAGTTATTGGTTCTTGATAAAATAAAAAATAAAAATAATATAGTAATTGTAAATAAAATAGATTTAGATAATAAATTAGATAAAAAAATATTAGATAATTATATAGAATTGTCAGTAAAAGATGATATAGGAATAGATAAATTAAGAAATAAAATAAAAGAAATGTTTAATTTAGATATGATAGATAAAGGTGATTTTACTTATTTAAGTAGTGCGAGATCAATTGCTTTAGTAAGATCAGCACTTAATTCATTAGAATCAGTAAATGATGGAATTAAAAATAATATGCCTATAGATATGGTAGAAATAGATTTAAAACAAGTGTGGTCAATTTTGGGTGAAATAATTGGAGAAACTTATAGTGATGAGTTAATTGATCAATTGTTTAGTCAATTTTGTTTAGGAAAATGAAATAGAGTTAAATAAAAATATAAAAATTTATATATTTAAATACTCTATTTGTTTATATGGTAATAATAAAAATAGAAAGTTAGGTGATATCTATGTATGATGTAATAGTAGTAGGCGGAGGTCATGCTGGTTGTGAAGCATCCTTGGCGAGTGCTAGAAAAAATCATAAAACTTTGTTAGTAACAGGAAACATAAAAAATATAGCAGATATGCCATGTAATCCATCAATTGGTGGAAGTGCTAAAGGTATAGTTGTTCGTGAGATAGATGCTCTTGGTGGAGAAATGGGAAGAAACGCTGATAAAAGTTTACTTCAAATTAAAATGCTAAATAGTGCTAAAGGTCCTGCAGTAAGGGCTTTAAGAGCTCAAGCAGATAAAATAACATATCCTAAAAACATGTTGAAAACATTGATGAATACACCTATGTTAGAAATTAAAGAAGCTTTAGTAGAAGATTTAATAATAAAAAATAATAAAATAGAGGGTGTGGTATTACAAGATGGAACTGAAATAAAATCTAAAGTGGTAATACTTACAACAGGTACATATTTGAAATCGGACATACTTGTAGGTGATACGAGAACTAGACAAGGTCCACACGGAGAAAAACCAAGCAATCATTTAAGTGATAAATTAAGAGAATATGGATTTAATATAATAAGATTGAAAACTGGTACACCACAAAGAATAGAAAAGAGTTCTATAGATTTTTCACGTACCCAAATAGAAAACGGTGATGATAGGTATTGGACATTTAGTTTTGATAATAAAATTTATTATGATAAAGATAAACAAGTTCCATGTCATTTAATATACACACAACCAGAAACTCACAGAATAATAAAAGAAAATTTACACAAATCTAGTATGTATGGTGGTCTTAAAGATATTAAAGGTATAGGTCCTAGATATTGTCCATCAATAGAAGATAAAATAACAAGATTTGCAGATAAAGAAAGACACCAGTTATTTTTAGAACCAGAAAGTATATATTACGATGATATATATATTCAAGGTTTTTCAACAAGTATGCCAAAAGATATTCAAGATAAAATGGTTCATAGTTTACCAGGATTAGAGAATGCTATAATAAATAAGTATGCATATGCAATCGAATACGATGCAATAGATTCAAAACAGTTAAAGCAATCATTAGAAACTAAAGTAGTAGAAGGTTTATTTACAGCTGGACAAATAAATGGTACAAGTGGATATGAAGAAGCGGCAGGTCAAGGTTTAATAGCTGGAATTAATGCCTCACTTAAAATAGAGGGTAGAGAACC
Source organism: Bacteroidaceae bacterium (assembly GCA_963616135.1). GTDB lineage: Bacteria > Bacillota_I > Bacilli_A > RF39 > UBA660 > UMGS1613. The sequence continues at coordinate 18,871 of CAVEJT010000001.1, forward strand.
ATTAATTTTAAAAAGAAATGAAGCTTATATAGGCGTACTTATTGATGATTTAGTAACAAAAGGTATTATTGACCCGTATAGATTACTTACTTCGCGAGCAGAATATAGATTATTATTAAGACATGATAATGCAGATATGCGACTTAGAGATTACGGATATCAAATTGGATTAATAAATGAAGAAAGATATAATAGATTTTTAAATAAAAAGAAAAAAATAAAAGAATTAACTGAATTTCTAAAAAACAACAAACTTACTCCTAAGAAAGAAATAAATGAATATTTAACTAGTTTAGGAGTTTCAGAAATAAAAGATGCGATTACTTTTTATAATTTGATAAAAAGACCTGAAATAAGAATTGAATATATTAAACCATATTTAATTAAAGAGTATGATGATGAGGTTTTAGAACAAGTTGAAATAAATATAAAATATGAAGGATATATAGTAAAAGAAATAAAAGAATCAGAAAAAATGGTAGATTTGGATAATAAAAAAATTCCTGATGATATAGATTATGATAAAATACATAATTTAGCAAGCGAGGCAAAACAAAAATTAAAACAGATTCGTCCAACATCAATAGGTCAAGCATTAAGAATAAGTGGAGTAAATCCAGCAGATATATCCCTTATAATGGTATATATAAAGAAAGAATATTTTTATGAATCAAAATAAATTTGTAGAAGAATTAAGTTTATTAGGCATAAATGTAACCAAAGATAAATTAGATAAACTTGAAAAATATTATAATCTATTAATAGATTATAATAAAGTTATGAATTTAACTGGTATAACAGATCATGATGAAGTTTATTTAAAGCATTTTTATGATTCTTTAACACTTGCTAAAGTTGTAGATTTAAACAATTATAAAACATTATGTGATATTGGAACGGGAGCTGGTTTTCCTGGTATTGTATTAAAAATATTTTATCCCAATTTAAAAATAACGCTAATAGATTCATTAAATAAAAGAATTATATTTTTGAATAAAGTTATAGAAGAATTAGATTTAGAAGGTATAATTGCTATTCATTCTAGGATAGAAGAATATGGAATAAAAAATAGAGATTTATTTGATATAGTAACTGCGCGTGCGGTGGCTCCTCTAAATATTTTACTTGAATATAGTATTCCAATACTTAAAGTAAATGGATTATTTTTGCCAATGAAGGCTAATTTAGATAATGAGAAATATGATAATGCATTAAAAAAATTAAATTGTACATTAGAAAAAACAGAACAATTTTTATTACCAATAGAAAATAGTAATCGTTCAATTTTATTAATAAAAAAACAAAATGAGACAAATATGAAGTATCCAAGAAGATTTAATTTAATTAAGACTAATCCACTATAATTAGTCTTTTTTATTTGGGAAATACTTATAAAATAACAAAAAAATAACATTTCCCAAAAAAATTACAAATATTTCCCAAAACTATTGTAAAAAATAAATAAATATTGTAAAATAGTTTTAGAGAATAAAAAGGAGGGATAGCATGAATGAGAATTCGTCTAGGGTAATTGCTGTTGATATTAATGACATATTGCCTAACAGATTTCAACCAAGAATTCAATTTGATGAGGATGAAATTCTAGATTTATCTGATTCGATAAAAGAACATGGTGTTATTCAACCTTTAGTTGTTAGAACAATTGGAGATAAATATGAAATAATAGCAGGTGAAAGAAGATATAAAGCAAGTGTACTTGCTGGAAAAGATACAGTACCTGTTATAGTTAAAAATTTAAATGATAAAGATAGTGCAGAGATTGCATTAATAGAAAATATACAAAGAAAAAATTTAACTCCAATAGAAGAAGCTTTGTCATATAAAAAGATTTTAGATATGGGGTATGTAACTCAAGAGGGGTTAGCTGAAAAGCTGGGTAAAAGTCAACCATCTATAGCAAACAAGATAAGACTTTTAAATTTATCTGATGAAGTTCAAGAAGCTTTATTGGATAATAAAATTTCCGAACGTCATGCCAGGTCATTGCTACGCTTGCCAACATCAAAACTCCAAAATGAAATGTTGGATAGAATAATAAAAGAGCGATTGACTGTTAGAAAAACAGATGAAGAAATAGATAAATTAAAAAATTCAAAAACAAATGAGATTGAAGAAAAAGAAGGAAAAGGGGAATCAGAAATGAATACAAATTTAAATTTAGGAGAAATGTCACAACAACCAGTTCCAAATTTTGATATTTTTGGAACAAATAACGTTAATATGCCAAATCCAATGCCACAAGCACCAGTAGAGCCTGTAACAACTCCATCGCCAGTAATGATGAGTGCACCAGTACAAGAACCAGCTGTATCTCCAATGATGAATCCAGTTGATACAATATCACAAAATTCAATACCAAGTGCACCACAACAACCAGTAGTGGAACCAAGTCAAGTAACACCATCAATACAATTTGATGCAAACGGATTTGTAGTATCAGATGGAACAACAAGTATGCCACAAGCACCAATAGAACCTGTAACAACTCCATCACCAGTAATGATGAGTGCACCAGTACAAGAACCAGAGGTATCTCCAATGATAAATCCAGTTGATACAATATCACAAAATTCAATACCAAGTGTGTCACAACAACCAGTAGTGGAACCAACACCTGTAGTAGAACCAATGCAATTTAGTTCAAATGAGTTTACATTACCAAATGATATGAATCAAATAAACTCTTCTTTCAATCAACAAAGTAATCAATTACCAGATATAACAATACCTGAAACAAAACCAATTGTTGATAGTTCCTCATTTTCAACAGATACTACACAAAGTACTCTTACATCACAAAATACTGGTATTAGTAATAGTTCTAGTATACAAAATTCTTCTTTACAAGAACCAATTATAATAACTGATTATAATAAACAATATGATCCTATAATGCCAACATCATTGAATCATCCAATCCAAAAAGAGGATTTTAAAGAAGTAATTAATGCTATAAGAGAATGTTCTTCAAAAATAGAAAAATATGGTTACAAAATTGATGTAGAAGAGTATGATTTAGCTCAATTGTATCAAGTAATATTTAAAATAGAAAAATAGTATTGAACTGATTTGAAGAAAATTTACACGTTTTTTATTTCGTGTATAAATTTATCAAACCAGTTTTTTTAAATTTAATAGAATAAAAATATAATCAAATAACTAAATTGATTGTTATTTGATTATATTTATGATATGATTAATTGTAGAAGAACGTTCTGTAGGTGATAATATGTCAAAATTATTAGTATTTGTTTTTATATTTTTTTTAGGTAGTACATTTGGATGGATATTGGAATTGTTTTTTAGAAGAATTGTTCATAAAAAGTGGGTTAATCCGGGATTTTTAACAGGACCTTATTTACCAATATATGGCTTTGGATTATGTGTTTTAACATATAGTTATATGTTATTTACTAATCTATCGTTAAACCCTATATTAGTTATATTGTTAATGGGATTATTTATGACTATAATTGAATTAATTGGAGGACTTTGTTTTATATATGGGGGTTATGTAAAACTTTGGGATTACAGTAATCAATGGGGAAATTATAAAGGGATAATATGTCCATTGTTTTCACTCATATGGACTATTTTAGGTGGCGTTTATTATTATTTTATTGCTCCTTATGTATTGAGAGCTCTTGATTGGTTCTCTTGTAATTTATCGTTTTCATTTATACTTGGAATATTTGTTGGGTTGATATGTATTGATTTTATTAATTCAACAAAATTATTAGTAAAAATAAGAAAATTTGCTAAAGAAAATGATGTTAAGGTTAAGTATGAGGAATTTATATCATATATAAAAGATTTACCAGAGAAAGGTAAAAAATATTTCTTCACAAGACCACTTAAGAGGATAGCTTCAATAAAAGATTCTTTAGAAGAATATGTAAAAAATCATTAAATATAAAATGCAAGATCAACTATCTTGTTTTTTATATAAAATAATGATAGAATTATTCCAAGAAATAAATTAATTGGAGGTATATATGTTTAATCTTGTATCTAAATTTAAACCAACTGGTGATCAACCTGATGCTATAAAAAAATTAGTATCTGGAATAAAAACTGGTGAAAAGAATCAAGTATTAAAAGGTGTAACTGGAAGTGGAAAAACATTTACAATGGCAAATATAATAAAAGAAACTAATAAACCAACATTAATACTTGCTCATAATAAAACACTTGCAGGACAATTATATGCTGAATTTAAAGAATTTTTCCCACAAAATAATGTATTTTTATTCGTCTCTTACTACGACTATTACCAACCTGAAGCATATATTGCTAAAACAGATACTTATATTGCTAAAGACGCTGCTATAAATGATGAAATAGATGAATTAAGACATGCTGCAACAGCTGCTCTTTTAAACTATAAAGATGTAATAATAATAGCTTCTGTATCATGTATTTATGGTATAGGAGAAATAGAAGAATATAAAAATAAGATGCTTACATTAAATGTAGGACAAACTATTGATAGAGAAAAAATATTAGAAAAATTAATAGATATGTTGTATGAGCGAAATGATATAGATTTTAAAAGGGGCACTTTTAGGGCTAAAGGTGACATAATAGATATTATTCCAGTAGGACAACATTCTAAAGGAATTAGAATAGAATTATTTGGCGATGAAATAGAAACCATAAAAGAATTTGATTCTTTAACAGGAAATATATTAAGTAGTAAAAAATCAATTTCAATATTTCCAGCAAGTCATTTCGTAACAAGTGAGGATAAATTACATAAAGCGATAGAAAATATAAGAGTAGAACTAGATGATAGATTAAAGTATTTTCAAAAGGAAAATAAATTATTAGAATATCAAAGATTAAAAGAAAGAACTTGTTATGATATGGAATTATTAGAAGAAACTGGTTTTTGTAGAGGGGTAGAAAATTACTCAAGACATCTTGCTTTAAAACCAGCAGGAGCTACTCCAACAACACTAATTGATTTTTTTGATAAAGATTTTCTTCTTTTCGTAGATGAATCACATGTTACTATACCTCAAGTAAGAGGAATGTATAATGGTGATAGAGCTCGTAAAGAAATGCTTGTAGATTATGGATTTAGATTACCAAGTGCCATGGATAATAGACCTCTAAAATTTGATGAATTTGAAAGTAAAATAAATCAAGTAATATATGTATCAGCAACCCCAGGAGATTATGAATTAGAAAAATCAAAAACAGTAGTGGAACAAATAATAAGACCAACAGGACTTTTAGATCCAATAATAGAAGTACATCCAACAAAAAATCAAATAGATGATTTAATAGAAGAAATAAATAAAAGAACTGAAAAAAATGAGAAAGTATTAATAACAACTTTAACTATAAGAATGGCAGAAGAATTAACACAATATTTAAAGGGATTAGATATTAAAGTTGCTTATTTACACTCCGAAATAAAAACATTAGAAAGATTAAAAATTATAAGAGATTTACGATTAGGTAAATATGATGTATTAGTAGGCATAAATTTATTAAGAGAAGGATTAGATATCCCAGAAGTAAGTTTAGTTGCCATAATGGATGCTGATAAACAAGGTTTCTTGAGAAGTGAAAGAAGTTTAATTCAAACAATTGGTAGAGCTGCTAGAAATGCAAATGGAAAAGTAATAATGTATGCAGATAACGTTAGTGACTCAATGGATATAGCAATCAAAGAAACAAATAGAAGAAGAACTATTCAAGAAGAATATAATAAAAAACATAATATAGTTCCAAAAACAATAGTAAAAGATATTTCAGATATTATTTCAAATACAGTAGAATTAGAAGAAAAAGAACCACAAAAATTATCTAAACAAGATAAAGCTAAATTAATGATAAGATTAGAACAAGAAATGAAAGAAGCAGCAAAAAATTTGGATTTTGAAAGGGCTATGGAACTTAGAGATGCATTATTTGAATTAAAAGCAGAATAGGTATATAATTAAATAGGTGATAAAATGAAAATAAATAAGTATTTAGATTGGTTTATACATATGTTAGGTTATGCACTTGTATTAGTAACCGTTTCAATAATATTTAAAAAAACAGTATATATAGATAATTCATATTATGGATTGTGGGGACTTATAGCAGTCATTATAATATTTGCTTTAAACAGAACAATAAAACCTTTATTAGTATGGATAACACTTCCTCTTACTGCTATTACATTAGGACTTTTTTATCCTCTTATAAACATATTAATACTAAAGATAACTGACTTTATACTAATGGAACACTTTGATATACATGGAACATTTATGGTATTTATAGTATCAATAATTATTTCTATTATGAATGCTATAATGGATAATATAATAATAGATGTATTCTTGAAGGGAATGAAAAAATGAATCCAGTAATAATAAATTTAGGTATTATAGAAATTAGATGGTATTCAGTATTAATACTTTTAGGATTTATTTTAGGATATTATTTAGTAATAAATAGATGTAAACAACAGAATATAGATAAAACCTTGATAAGTGATCTTTGCTTTTATTTAATTATAGTAAGTATATTAGGTGCTAGAATTTATTATTGTATATTTGAGTGGAAATATTATATAAATAATCCTATAGATATAATAAAAATATGGGAAGGTGGACTTGCTATACATGGAGGTGTAATAGCAGGTGTCATATTTATATATTTTTATACCAAAAAGAAAAAATTAGAATTCTTAAAACTATTAGATATATTTGCTCCGTCACTTGTGTTAGGTCAAGCAATAGGTAGATGGGGTAATTTCTTTAATGGTGAGGCATATGGACCAATAACTACTTTTGAAAACTTAAAAAATTTACATATACCAAGATTTATAATAGATGGTATGTATATAGGTGGTAATTATCACGTACCCACATTCTTTTATGAATCTATAGGATGTTTAATAATTTTTATAATATTAATAATTTTAAGAAACAAAAAATCTACAAAAATAGGAATAATAACATCAATATATTTTATATTATATGGATTAGTTAGATTCTTTATTGAAGGACTTAGAACAGATAGTTTAATGTTGTTTAACATAAAAGTTGCTCAGTTAATATCAATATTTATGATACTAATAGGCATATATATAATTATTAAATCATTAAAAAAGAAAATATAGTTATCTATATTTTTTCTTTTACATAAAATTAATTGGTGATATTTATTAAAACTTTAATATGGTTAGAAGTTTCAATATTAATAATACTAATAGGTATATATTTTACATTTTCATTAAATCTAGTACAATTTGATTTTAAAAATATATTTAAAAGCACAAAAGGGTCAAGAAAAAAGGGATCCATATCTCAAATAGAATCACTTATGATAGTTCTTGCAGGTAGAATAGGTGTTGGAAGTATATCAGGAGTTGCACTTTCAATTTATTATGGAGGATTAGGTTCAATATTTTGGATGTGGATAATAGGATTACTCGCACTTCCAATAACTTTTGCAGAAACAACATTAGGTTCAAAATATAAAGAAAAAGATGATTTAAATATATATAAAGGTGGACCATCATATTATATAAAAAATGGTATGAAAAAGAAAAAATTAGCTAATCTATATTCCATTCTTATAATAGTTAGTTATATAGGTGGTTTTTTAACAATACAATCAAATACTATAACTAAATCAATAAATGAATTAATAAATATAAATCCTATAATAATAGGAATAGTTATATCTATAATAACTTACTTTATAATAAGTGGTGGTGTAAAAAAAATAGCGAGTTTTTCATTAAAAATAGTTCCATTAATGATAATAATTTATATAATGTGTGCAGTTATAATATTATTAAAAAATATTAATACAATGCCTACAATATTTAATAATATTATAAAGTCTGCTTTTGATTTTAAAGCAGGATTTGGGGCATTTATTGGTACAGCAATAATAGGTATAGAAAGGGGTATATTTTCAAGTGAAGCTGGAGTAGGTACGGGTGCAATCGCATCCTCTACAACAGATACAAGATATCCAGCTACGCAAGGTTATACACAAATGATAGGAGTATATATAACAACTTTTTTAGTATGTACATCTACAGCAATTATAATACTTACATCAAATTATCAAAATTTAAACTTTATAGATTTAAATGGAATAGAACTTGCACAATATGCTTTTAATTTTCATTTAGGAACATTAGGAGTAATAATAATGTTTGTATCAATATGTTTGTTTTCATTTTCAACAATACTATCAGGTTATTATGATGGAGAATCATCTTTAAAATATTTTACTAATAATACAACTACAAAAATTAAATATTTAAAAATTATAACTTTGATAGTACTATTTTTAGGATGTATAGTTACTTCAAGTTCATTATGGAATTTCATAGATATAATAGTAGGAATTTTAGCTATCATAAATCTCTATTCAGTATTCATATTAAGAGGAGAAGTAAATAAAGAATATAAAAAGTATAAAAATCATGATATAATGTAATGGGTGTTAGTTATGATTAATAAAAAATGGGATATAGTATTACAAGATGAATTAAAAAAAGATTATTTTAGAAAGTTAGGAATTTTTGTAAAACAAGAATATAAACATAAAATGATATTTCCACCATATCAAAATATATTTGATGCATTGAGATTTACTGATTATGATGATGTTAAAGTTGTTATATTAGGCCAAGATCCATATCATGGATTAGGAGAGGCACATGGACTTTCATTTTCTGTAAGAGAGGGAATAAAAATGCCTCCATCATTACAAAATATATTTAAAGAATTATATGATGATATAGGTATAAAAAGGAATAAAAGTGATCTAACAGATTGGGCAAAAGAAGGCGTGTTACTTTTAAATTCAATAATGACAGTAGAAAAAGATAAACCACTCTCACATAAAGAAAAAGGTTGGGAAATTTTTACAGATACAGTAATATCAAAATTAAATGAGAGAAAAGATCCTGTTATATTTGTTTTATGGGGAGGATTTGCTAGAAGTAAAAAGGCACTTATTACAAATAAACAACATAAAATAATAGAAGCTGCCCATCCATCCCCATTATCAGCATACCGTGGTTTCTTTGGAAGTAAACCTTTTAGTAAAATAAATAATTATTTAAAAGATATGGGTAAAGAAGAAATTAAATGGTAATTTGACTTATCATTTTTTTTAATATATAATAAGCACAATTAATGAGGGGATATAAGTATGGATATAATGAAAGTAGGTACATTAAATGTACAAAATAGCAAAATTAATAGGTCAGGTGGAATTACGTTAGAAGGTGTAGATAACACCCAAATTTTAGCTAAACATATCCAAAATACTGGGTACTATTTTTTGGGAACACAGGAATTAACGAGAGTATTTTCACATAATTTATTAAATCATTTAAAAAAATATAGATTATATGGAGAATATAGATATGGTAGTTCTAAATTAGTTCAAAAAATAAACATTTTAGATTCTTTCAATGAAAGCAATGCAATTATAACAAATAAAAATGTATTATCTACCAATACTTGCTTATTGCCCTGGTTTCCAAACAATCCGAAAGATTTATTCGAAAGTTTAAAACAAGGATCAATAATGCCACGAATATTAACTATTGTAGAGATATATGATAATAAAGTAGGGAAACTATATGCACTAAATACTCATTTAGATTATCAATTAAAAAGTGTACAAACTAAACAATTAAATAGTATATATAAAATAATTCAGATATTGTTAAAAGACTATCAAGTAATATTAACAGGGGACTTTAATATGGAAGTAGGTATAGATAAACAATTTGATGAATTTATAAATAAATTAGAAAAAATAGGAATGAAAAGGGTACCTGTAGATAATAAAACTAATGCTACTAAGTTTCCAAATAAAACGGCAATAGATCATATATTTATCCCAAACTCTTGGATAATAGAAAATTCAGGATTAATACAAGATGAAAATTTAAAAGCGATAACGGATCATAAGGGTGTATATGCAGATATAAAAATAAGATAAATTTTGTATAAAAATAGAAATATTGTTCAATATTAAATAGGTGATAACATGAAAAGAACAATATTTTTATTTTTTTTAGTAATACTTGTATATATTTTTATAGGTAATGTGTTTGCTACAAATAACATGATACCAGATGATGCTATTAGAATAAGAGTAATAGGTAATTCTAATAGCGCTTACGATCAAAAGATAAAATATAAAGTAAAAGATACTATAGAAGGAGATATGTATAAATTATTAATTAATGCTAAAGATGTAGAAGAAGCAAGAGAATTAATAAACAATAATTTAGAATCAATAAAAAATAATATTGACAATACTTTACAAAAAGAACAATATAAATTACCTTTTACAATTAATTTTGGATTAAATTACTTTCCCGATAAGGAATTTAAAGGTATAAAGTATAAAGAAGGTTATTATGAATCTGTTGTAGTAACTCTAGGAGAGGGATTAGGAGATAATTGGTGGTGTGTATTATTTCCACCACTTTGTATGATAGAAGCTGAAGATTCAACTGATGTTGAATATACTACTATGGCTAAAACATTAATAGATAAATATTTTTAAAATTAACGCGTATTATTTTATAGGTGAGGCTATGAACATAATACTCGTTTTTTTAATCGCAATAAGTTTAAGTATGGATGCTTTTTCATTATCTCTTGCTTATGGAACTATTTCATTAAATAAAAATGATATTAAATTATTATCTGTAATAGTAGGTGCATATCATTTTTTTATGCCTATATTAGGTATGTTAATAGGTAGTTTTATAACAAATATAATACATATAAGTGGTGATATATTGGTATTAATTATCTTTACATTTATAGGTATAAATATGATTATAGAAAGTTTTAAAAAAGATGAAAAAGTAAAACATATGAAAAAGATCGAAATGTTATTATTTGGTTTAGCTGTTAGTTTAGATAGTTTTTCAGTAGGTATAGGGATAAATAATATAAGTAATAATTTTTTATTTTGTTCTATAGTTTTTTCATTAACTAGTTTAATATTAACTTATTTAGGTTTAATATGCGGTAATAAACTAAATTTATTAATAGGAAAAGTAGCAACTTTTTTAGGTGGAATAATTCTTATATTATTAGGTATTATTTTAAATGTTAAAAATTGAAAAAAAATTAAAAGTATGTTATATTATTAACGAGTTGAGAAATCAACTCCATGATTTAAATATTTTATATGAAAAAAATCCTATAAATGATTGTAAGGAATTGGACCTTATGATTAAGGACACACTAAATAATCTGTGTGAAAGAGTAAATATTGATTATAGGAGGTTTCATATGAAAGAAAGTTGTAAAGACTATTTAAGTCACAGTGAATCAAAATGTTTCAATGAAATTCTTTTCTCTTTTATAGACGAAAAGGGTGTCAAAGATTCCAAAATTTACAAAAAGGTAGATATAGATAGAAAATTATTTTCTAAAATCAGATGTAGTAGTGATTATATTCCTAGAAGGAACGTAATCATCAAATTATGTTTTGCTTTAGGTTTAAACAAAGATGACTTTAACAAATTGTTAAATAGTGCTGGTTATTCCTTAAGCAGTAGTAAGTTTGACTTGATTATTGCATACTGTTTGGATAATGAAATTTACGATATTAATATCATAAACAATTATCTCTATACTTACTCAAATGCTGTTTTATAACAGTATTTTTTTGTCGCTTTTTTCGCGACCTTTTTTTATTTAAAGCATTATATAATTAGTTTAGTCAAGAAGAGAAAGACACTTACAGCAACTAACAATTCTGGGAATATAATGAGAAAATAATATTCATGTAATATTATTTGTTGTGTCTTGTATGAAAGCCATATACAGCAATACTTAATTAAATGTCTATTCACGCTGGATGGAATTGTGTGAAATTACTCTCCAGTATTTTGGGTAATTTCACTGTGGCTTGTTTGACTATAATTAGGAGGTAATACTTATGAATTTACTAAATGGAATGAAAAAAAATAATACAATCACTAATACAAAAGGATCTGAATACTATGCTTCAACATATGATAGCAATTTGGATGTTTTCACTATGCTTTCAAGGTATAACTCCGATGAAGAATTAATCAGATTATTTAACAATGCAATAAATGAAGATGAGAATTTAGCTTTAGCAAATTTATTATATGTATTAGATATTAGAGGTGGAAAAGGAGAAAGAAGAATCTTTAAAACTGTTTTTAAAGATTTATGTATAAATAATCCTTCATGTGCTTTAAGAGTATTACCTTTTATAGGCAAATTGGGTAGATATGATTATGTATTGGTTGGTTTAGATACACCAATCAATGATGAAGTAATTAATTTAATTAAATTGCAACTTGAAGAGGATTTGAAAGCTGAACACCCATCCTTATTAGCAAAATGGTTACCAAGTCATAGAACTCATAATATAAACAGTCCAACTGCAAAAAAAATTATGAGTGCCTTAAGTATGACTGAAAAAGAATATAGAAAAATTTTATCCGAATTAAGAACAAAAATTAATATAGTCGAAAAAAACCTAACAGATAAAAAATATGAAAACATTGATTTTAGTGAAGTACCTACTAAAGCTATGCTTAAATATACAAACACTTATATGAACAGAATGGCTGAAAAGTATTCTGAATATAAGAATCAAGTAAAAACAGGGACTGCTAAAATAAATACAGAAGGTTTGTTTGCATATGAAATAGTTAAAAATATATTATGGAGAAATCAAGTCGATGAAGAGTTGTATGATTTAATGTGGAATAATCAAAAAGATGTTCTAAATGGATGTAATACAAACGTTTTAGTTATGGCTGATACGTCTGGATCTATGACTTTCTATGGTGGAATACCTTATGCCACATCAGTTGGACTTGCCTTGTATATTGCTGAGCGCAACACAGGTATTTTGAAAAATCATTTTATTACATTTTCAGATAAACCATATTTGTGTGAAATTAAAGGTAAAACTATAAAAGAAAAGGTTAGTAATGTCCCAAGTATTGTTGCTAATACTGATATAGACAAAGCATTTGAATTAATTCTTAACACAGCAAAAGAAAACAGATTAAAACAAGAAGAATTACCAAGTCATTTACTTATAATTTCTGATATGGAATTTGATCAAGGGGTATATACTAAAACTGGAACTAATTTTTATAGTTGGAAAAAATCATTTGAAAGTGAAGGATATCATTTACCAGCAATCATATTCTGGAATGTAGCAGGAGTAACTCGTGGAGTTCCTGTAATCAAGTTTGACAATGATGTTGCTATGATAAGTGGTTTTTCAACAAATATATTAGAAAATATACTAACATTAGAAAAGTATTCACCAAATAATATAATGTTGGAAAAACTATCTATCTATTTAGAAATGTTAGAATTAAGTAATAATGATTAAAATATTTTATCTAATTTATCATAATCAATTATTTCATCAAATAATTGATTAGTAAATCTAGTTAAATCTAAATTGACTTATTATTCTAATTTACATCCCTCTAATGCACTCATTTCAAATCCAGCAGATAAGTAATGAGTTACATTTTCATACATACATTTTATTAAGTATTTACTTCGGGTACAAAAATAACATGATATCCTATTTTGTAAATGCATTTTGTACCCAATTCATAGTGATTGTTTTTCCAGTGCCTGGTTTACCTATAATTATAACAAATTACCCAATTTATAATTATTCATGAATCACCTCTAACACTTTTATAATATAAAATTATTTGGTTGTCTTCAATATACTTATATCGAATATTGGTAGAAATTAATGTGTATAAATTAATTCATTACAAAAATGCTAATTTTGTTTTCTTTAATTTACAAGTTTCAATATAAATGTTATAATTATATAGGACTGCATAATATACACAAGTTTGGGTGATTATCATAAAATATAGTAGTCTTGGAGGTAATATGAAACAAATACGAGTAACAGGAGGAAATATATTAGAAGGTAAAATAAGAATTAGTGGAGCCAAAAATAGCGCAGTTGCTTTAATTCCAGCATCTATTTTATCTGATGATATTGTAAATATAGATAATATACCAAATATTTCTGATATAGAAGCATTAAAAGAAATATTAGATTATTTGGGAGCAAAAATAGAATTAAAAAATGGAACGATTAAAATAGATCCAAAATCAATAGTAAATAAAGAAATTCCAGAACGTGTTTCTAGTAAACTTAGAGCTTCTTATTATTTTATGTCGGCTTTATTAGGTAAATATAAGCATGTAGAAATGTATTTTCCAGGTGGATGTAAAATAGGAGCAAGACCAATAGATCAAACTTTAAAAGGATTTAAAGCACTAGGTGCGACTGTTAAAGAAGAAGGTAATAAATTTACAATAGATGCCGAAGAACTAGTTGGTGGACACGTGTATTTAGATATGCCAAGTGTAGGTGCTACTATAAATACTATGTTAGTTGCGGTGAAAGCCAATGGTCTTACCATTATTGAAAATGCGGCAAAAGAACCTGAAATAGTAAATGTAGCAACTTTTTTAAATAATATGGGCGCTAAAATAACAGGTGCTGGAACTAGTGAAATAAGAATAAAAGGAGTAGAAAATTTAAAGGGATGTTTTACTGAAGTAATTCCAGATAGAATAGAAGCTGGAACTTATATAATAGCTGGAGCTTTACTTGGTAAAGATTTAAAAATAGAGAATATAATACCAGAACATGTTGAATCATTAGTGCTTAAACTAAAAGAAATGGGTGTTGATTTAAAATTAGGCAAAGATTATATAATTATTAATAAATGTGAAAATCCTCATCATGTAAATTTAAAAACTTTAGGTTATCCTGGATTTCCAACAGATTTGCAACAACCAATAACTACATTATTAACACAATGTAATGGAACATCTAATTTAGAAGAAACAATATATGAAAATAGATTTCAAAATGTTCCATATTTACAAGAAATGGGAGCAGATATAGAAATCCAAGGTAGAAAAATAAAAATAAAAGGTCCTACAAAATTAGTTGGAAAAACAGTTGTAGCAACCGATTTAAGAGCAGGAGCTTGTTTAGTTCTTGCTGCGCTTGTCGCAACCGGTGAAACTGTTATAAAAGATGTTGACCATGTCCTTAGAGGTTATGAAAATATAATAGATAAACTTGATAGTGTAGGTGCTAAAATATCATTAGAAGAAATATAATTAAGTAGCTAAGCTACTTTTTTTGTGGAGGAATTATGAAAAAAATAATTTTTGTAACAATAGTTTTTATAATTACTTTTTTAATATACTATCTTAATATAGATAAAGATATATATTATGTTTCATTAGGTGATCAATTATCTCAAGGTGTGAATAATTACAATAAAATAGAATACAACTATAATACAGGAATAAAAGATTCATTAGGTAGTAAATTAAAAAAATATGTAAATTATTCAATTCTAGAAGATTATAGAGTAAATGATTTAATAAATGATATAAATTATAATAAAACCATAAATTATAATAATAAAGAGTATAAATTACAAAACTTAATAATAAAATCAAATTATATAGTAATATCTATTGGTATGAATGATTTAATATATACAAAAAATTTAAATTATAATTATGTTGATTCACTTCTTTTAGATATAGAAAAATTAATTATATTACTTAGAAAATATAATAAAGATAAAATATACTTTTTAAGTTTTTATAATATAATAAATAATAAAGAATTAATAGAATATGCAAATAAAAAATTATTAAATATATGTAGGGATAATAAAATTAACTATATTGATATAGGTGATTTAGATAAATATATAATAAATGGTATATATCCTACAATTGATGGATATTATTATATAACAGATAAGATAATAAACTTTACTAAATAAAAAAAATATTGTATAATTAAAGTGGGTGATAAAATGATAGAGAATAATAAAATATTTTCAAAAATCTTTATGTGGATGTTTATAGGTTTAGCTATAACATTTGGAGTAGGAGCATATGTTTCTATGAATGAAAATATGTTATATAATGTATTTTCAAAATTCTATGTTGTTCTTATAGTAGCGGAGTTAGTAGTAGTAATATGGTTAAGTGCTAGAATAAGAAAAATGAGTCCAATGTCTGCAAAAATAATGTTTTGCTTATATTCATTTTTAACAGGACTTACATTTTCATCAATATTTGTTTTATATGAATTAACATCTATTATATATGTATTTGGTATAACATCATTAATATTTTTAATATTCGCACTTATAGGTTATTATACAAACATAGATTTAACTAAATTTGGAATATATTTATTTATGATTTTGCTTGGCATAATAATATGTAGTTTAATTAATATATTTGTTGGAAGTGAATCATTTGATTTAGTTTTAACTATTGTATGTTTAATAGTATTTATTTGTTATATAGCATACGATATCCAAGTAATTAAGAGAAATTTATATTCAATAGAAAATGAAGATAATTTAGCTATATATGGAGCTTTACAATTATATTTAGACTTTATTAATATATTCTTAAAACTACTAAGATTATTTGGAAAAAATAATGATTAAATAGTCGTTTGACTATTTTTCTTTATAAAGTACTTGCAATTATTTAAATTATTTGATAAACTATGTAGGTAATTAAATTTCTATGGCATGAATTTGCCATGGCGGGAGGAGAGTAAAAAATGAAAAAGACAAATACTGAATATGTTGACACTAAAGTAAATTGTGCATGTGGTAATACTTTTACAGTTAAATCAACTAAGAAAGATTTACATTTAGAAGTTTGTAATGAATGTCATCCATTTTATAAAGGTGGAAATGGTGTTCAAATTTCTAAAACAGGACGTGTAGAGAAGTTCAATCGTAAATATGGATTTACAAAAGAAGAAAAATAACCTTCTTTTTTTCTTGAAAAAATATATTGTTTGTGTTAGTATATTTTAGCAGGGAGAGATAATATGAATGAAAAGATATATAGAAGATTAGAAAATAAAGTTGATAAATTAGAAGTAAAATATCAAAAAAATATCAATAGAGGTACAGAAAAAGCTTATTATTTAATGTGGAAATCAATAATAAAAAAAATTAATTATAAAAAAATGTTTCAATCAAAAGATGGTTTAATTACTAAAGTATATTTCGTTGTTAAACCTAAAGGAAAAACAATGTTATTAAATGAATTAGTTGTAAATAATATACAAAAGAATATTTTTGATATACAAATTGATCCAAATAAATTAAAAGAACTTTTTGCCGAAGATAATTTTAACTTAGAAGAAAAACTAGAAACAATAGATGGTAGTGTGAAAGAAATAAGATTTTCTTTTGAATGTACAGTAGAAAATATAATAAATTTATTAAAATGTGGTGAACAAGAATATTCAAATAAAATTAAACAAAAAAGCAAGAAAAGGTAAATAAAAATACCTTTTTTTGTATATAAATATAGATATTTGTAATAATAATATTAGGTGACTAGTATGAGTATTGATTGGAAAGAATTATTAGATGTAACAGTAAGAGCAATTTCATCGTTAGTAACTTTATTCTTAATTACAAAAATGTTAGGTAAGAAGCAAGTCTCACAATTGTCTCTTTTTGATTATGTAATAGGTATATCAATAGGTAATTTTGCAGCAGAAATGACTATAAATTTAGAATCAAATGAATTAAATGGAATTTGGGCTGTAGTACTTTTTGGACTTTTTGCATATTTAGTTTCATATTTAACTATGAAGAGCATAGTGCTTAGAAGATTTTTTATGGGAACACCAACTGTTATAATTCAGGATGGTAAAATATTAGAAAAAAGTTTAAAAAAAGTTAAATTTGATATAAATGATATGATGGAAGAGATTAGGAGTAATGGATATTTTGATTTATCACAGGTAGAATATGCTCTTATGGAGGCAAACGGTAAACTTAGTATATTACCCAAACCAGAATATAGACCTATAACTCCAAAGGATATGAATATAAAGGTAAATAGTGAAGGATTGTGCGCTAATATAGTTATTGATTCTAAAATAATGCATAACAATTTAAAAAATATGAATAAAGATTTAAAGTGGTTAGATAAAAAATTAAGAGAAAAAGGATACACTGATTTATCTAAAATATTACTTGTAACATTAGATACAAATGAAAAAATTACAGTATATGAAAGAAATAAAAATATAAAATCAAAAGATGTTTTAGAATAATTGTAAAAAAGTGTAAAAAAAATATATTATCTTTAAATAATAATGACATATCAAAATATATTTGATATATTTATCTAAAGGTGGTATATATGAAAAGACATTTTTGTGCATCAGCATTTATAATAGATCCATACACAAAAAAAATATTATTGATAAAGCATAAAAAAAATAGAAGATGGACTCAACCTGGAGGACATATAGAGGGAAATGAAACTCCTGAAGAGGCTGCACTTAGAGAAGTATACGAAGAAACTGGTTTAAGAGTTAGATTACTTGGAGAAAGATTTCCAAGAGAAGATGACTTTATAAGACCCCTTGGAATTCAAAAAAATAGAAGAACAACAAGTGATGGAGAAACTCATATGCATATAGATATAATATATGCGGCAGTACCAAATGATGATTCTAAGGAACAATTAAATAGAGAAGAAAGCGATGCTATCCGTTGGTTTTCACGTAATGAATTAGAAAATATAGATTGTTTTCCTGATATAAAGATAACTATGGATTATATTTTGAGGAATATAATAAAATAATGAAAAAGAAAAAAATAAATATAATACCTATAGTAACTACTATAGCTCTTTTGCTATTTGTAAATTCTAATGAAGATGTAAAACATACTATAAAAAGAGTAATAAATCAGGAAAGTTACAATTCTTATAGTGTTGATAATATACCAGAATATAACAAAGAACCTTATGTAGTATTAAATAATAATGAACCTGAATTTGATGACAAATATAAAATAGAAGATTCATTTGAAATATATAGTTCATTAGATAAATTAGATAGAGCAGGTGTAGCATTTGCTAATGTTAGTTTGGATACAATGCCTGATACTAAAAGAGGTAGTATAGGTAATATTAAACCATCAGGATGGCATACAATAAAATATAATATTGTAGATGGAAAATACCTTTATAATAGATGTCATTTAATAGGTTATCAATTAACAGGAGAAAATGATAATCCTAAAAATTTAATAACTTGTACTCGTTATATGAATACAAAAGGTATGTTAGAATTTGAAAACAAAGTTGCTAAATATGTAAAAGAGACTAAAAATCATGTACTATATAGAGCAACCCCAATTTATGTAGATGATAATTTACTTGCAAATGGGGTGCAACTAGAAGCTTACTCTATAGAAGATAATGGTGATGGCATTAAATTTAATGTATTTGTATATAATGTTCAAGATGGCATAGATATAGATTATAAAACTGGTAATAGTAAATTGAAAGGTTAAAATGAAAGATAATTTAAAGATATTAGACAATATAATGAATTCATACAAATTAAATAACATTGAAAAAAAAGAATTATTATCTATGATAATTAATATTTTTGAACATGAAGAGTTTCAAAAAAGAATGACAGATAAGTTTTTGCACCATAGTAATATTACATTGGGTTATCATATATTACAGACAACTACTATAACATATATATTATGTAAAAAAGCATTAAAAAATAAAAAGGATATAGATATAAATTTAGCTCTAAATATAGCCATGATGCATGACTTATATACGGTACAGTGGAGAAAAAATAAAATAGGTAAGGCTAAAAAATTCTCTAATCTACATGGGTTTAGACATCCTATAGAAAGTGTAGTTAATTCATTTAATTGGTATCCTGATCTATTTAGAAATAATGAGAAAAGTTATGAACTTATAGATGGTATAATTCATCATATGTATCCACTACCAGTTAGAAGAATTGATAATAGTATATATAATGAATTAGAATTAAAAAACTTTGCACTATTAAAAAATATAGATAGAAAATATATTGATGAAATGATTAAATCTTGTTATAGAGGAAAGATTGGTTTATACTCATTTGCTATGCCATATTCCATAGAAGGTAAAATAGTATCAAGTGCTGATAAAAGAGCAACATTTAATAACTATAATGGTATAGCCAATAAAATAAAGAAAATAGAAAGAGGAAAATATGAATAAAATATTAATTAGTTATTTTTCAGCAAGTGGTGTAACAAAATCTGTAGCAAGCAAAATATCCGCTACACTAAATGGGGATTTATTTGAAATAGTTCCTCAAGAAAAATATAGTGATGAGGATTTAGATTGGCATAATAGTAATAGTAGATCATCTGTTGAGATGAATAATGATACAATAAGACCTAAAATATTGAATAAAATTGATAATATTTTTGATTATGATACAGTCTTAATAGGTTTTCCTATATGGTGGGATTTGCCACCTAGAATTATAAATACGTTTATAGAAGAGAATAATTTAACAAACAAAAAAGTATATGTTTTTGCAACCTCTGGTGGAAGTACTATAAGTAATAGTTTTAATTATTTAAAACATACTTACCCCAATATCAATTTTATAGATGGTAAATTATTATCAATTTATAATGTAGATGAAAATATAAAAGAGTTATTAAGTAAATAAAAAACAAATTAAAAATAATTTGCTTTTTTTAAATATTGTGTTATAATTGTATGGTGTTTTGAAGGAAGTGTATAAAAATGAGTAAAAGAAATGTAGCAATTATTGCCCATGTAGACCATGGTAAGACAACTTTGGTAGATAAATTATTACAAGCAAGTGGAACTTTTAGAGCAAATGAAGAAGTACAAGAAAGAGTAATGGATTCTAATGATATTGAAAGAGAAAGAGGAATTACTATACTTGCTAAACCAACATCTATCGAATATAAAGGATGTCATATAAATATACTTGATACACCAGGACATGCAGATTTTGGTGGAGAAGTAGAACGTATTATGAACATGGTTGATGGTGTACTTTTAGTAGTAGATGCATATGAAGGAACTATGCCTCAAACAAGATTCGTATTAAAAAAAGCAATAGAAGCTGGAGTAAAACCAATAGTAGTAGTAAATAAGATAGACAAAGAATCTGCAAGACCAAAAGAAGTAATAGATGAAGTAATGGATTTATTTATAGAATTAGGTGCGGATATAGATGATTTAGATTTCCCAATAGTTTATGTATCAGCTTTGAACGGAACATCAAGTTATTCTCCAGATTTATCAACTCAAGAACCTGATATGACAAAAGTTTTAGATCTTATTGTAGAAAATATTCCTGAGGCTTCTAAAGATGTAGAAGGTGGATTACAATTTCAACCAGCTTTACTTGATTATAATGACTTTGTAGGACGTATTGGTGTAGGACTTGTAAAAAGAGGAAAAGTTAAAACTGGTGAAATGGTTAGTTGCATGAGGGTAGATGGATCAGTAAAACAATTTAGAATTGCAAAAATATTTGGATATGTTGGATTAAAAAGAGTAGAAGTTAGTAGTGCAGAAGCAGGGGATATAGTTGCAATCGCAGGATTACCAGATATATCTGTTGGTGAAACTATTTGTACAGTAGGGCAAGAAGAGGCACTTCCATTATTACGTATTGATGAGCCAACTTTACAAATGACATTTGGTGTAAACACTTCTCCATTTTGTGGTAGAGAAGGTAAGATAGTAACTGCACGTAAAATTCAAGAAAGATTACTAAAAGAAACCGAAAGAGATGTTTCTCTAAAAGTAACACCAGTTCCAGATAATTCAGAAGCTTTTGTAGTATCAGGACGTGGTGAATTACATCTTTCAATATTAATTGAGAATATGAGAAGAGAAGGTTTTGAGCTTCAAGTATCTAAGCCAGCTATTATAAAAAAAGAAATAGATGGAGTATTATGTGAACCATTTGAAGAAGTACAAGTGGATGTTCCTGATGAATATGTAGGATCTGTAATAGAAGCGCTTGGAAATAGAGAAGGATCTATGCAAAATATGGCTAATGAGAATGGTCAAACAAGACTACATTATTTAGTACCAACAAGAGGATTGATTGGTTTCATGACAGAATTTATGACTATGACAAAAGGTTATGGAATAATAAATCATACATTTGATTCGTATAAACCTTTAGCAGGTAATAATGTAGGAACAAGAAAAACAGGAGTTTTAGTTTCAATTGAAAATGGAAAATCAACAGCATACGCTTTAGGACAATTAGAAGATAGAGGAGTTATGTTTATTGAACCTGGAACAGAGGTTTATGAAGGAATGATAGTTGGAGAAAACAATCATGATAATGACTTAGCTGTCAATGTAGTTAAAGGTAAGAACTTAACTAATACACGTTCTTCTAGTAAAGATCATACAGTTGTATTAAAAAGACCTAAAATAATGAGTTTGGAAGTTTGTCTAGATTATATTAATGAAGATGAACTTGTAGAAGTAACACCTGTTGGTTATAGAATGAGAAAAAAAATACTTAATACAGAACTTAGAAAAAAACAAGATGCTAGAAAATAGTATCTTGTTTTAATAATAAAAACGACTATTTGTCGTTTTCTCTTTCAAAAAAATCTCTAATATCACAATCAAGTACATTAGCAATATTTTCTAATGTATCAATCGAGATAGTTTGATGAGTAACTGATTCAAGCTTAGCTATAAAACTATCACTTAAGTACAAAGCCTCAGCCAATTCTCTTTGTTTCAATCCCTTCTTCATTCTATACTTTTTAATATTTTTGCCGATAACATTATATATATCGGACTTTTTCTTTACTGCCATATTATCACCAACTTAATTTTCTCACAGTTTAATAAAATTTTTTATAGATAGTCAATCTATGAATTTAGTAAAATGGTAATTATTTCCTTATTTGATATATTTAAGTTATTTAATAATTTAGGATACATGCTGATTTCTGTAAAACCAGGAATAGTATTAATTTCATTAAAATATAACTTATTATTATCTACATCATATAACCAGTCAACCCTACTCATATCTTTACAATTCAAAATATTAAATATAGCTAAGGAATACTTTTTTATGCTTTCTTTTATACTTTCATCAATACTAGAAACTATTGTATCTGTTTTATCTTTATATTTTGAATTATAATCATACCATTGTTTTTGATTTATAATTTCTCCTATATCAGATATAGTTTGTTTTTTACCCTTTTCCAAAATAGAACACTCTAATTCTCTTTTGTTCTGAATAAACTTTTCTATTAATACACTTGAATCATACTTTAAAGCATTTTTAATAGCTTTATTAAGTTCTTGTTTTTTATGTGCAATACTTATACCTATAGACGATCCACATTTACAAGGTTTAACAATTACAGGGTATTCAATATTTTTCAAATTAAGATTAGAATTATAAATTAAATATGGTACTTGTGGTATTCCAAATTTTTCTAGTACTAATTTAGTTAATAATTTATCGTAACATATAATACTAGAATAAGCATCGCACCCGACATATTTAATATCAAATAATTCAAATATGCTAGCATACTTTCCATCTTCACCACTAAACCCATGTATCATAGGAAATACAATATCAAATTGTTTACTGTATTCAATAATATTATTAATCATTTTTGGATTTTTATTCATCCATTTAGTATCAATATTATTAATATCTTGAATTTCATACCAATTATTATCAAAATCTATTCCAACAACTTTAAATTTAAATAAATTAGTATCAATATTATTTATAATAAAATTTACTGAATTACAGGATATTTCGTGTTCATATGAATTTCCACCAAATAAAATTAAAACATTCTTCAAAAAATCACCCATTAAATTTTCTGAATTTAATTTTTAATTATATCAAAAGATCGATTTATTTATAATTTTGTGATAAACTATTTATATATAAATATAAAGAAAAATGAAAAAAGGTGAAATAATGGGAAAGATAATAGCATTTGTTAATCAAAAAGGTGGTGTAGGGAAAACTACATCTAGTATAAATTTAGCAGCATCCCTAGGACTTTTAGGAAAAAAGACTCTACTTGTTGATTTGGATCCACAAGGTAATAGTACAACAGGTGTTGGAGTGAATAAAGGTGATTTAGAAAATAGTATTTATGAAGTTTTGGTAGATAGAGCAGAAATTAAAAAGGTAGTAGCAAAAACAAAATTTAAAAATTTATATTTAATACCAGCATCAATAAATTTAGCTGGTGTAGATATGGAATTGGTTGAGATGTCAAGAGTAAATCCTGAATTTGTACCTCAATTACAATTAAAAAAATACTTAGGTCAAATAAGTGAAGTTTTTGATTATATAATTTTGGATTGTCCACCTTCATTAGGACTTATTACTACAAATGCATTAGCAGCCGCAAATTCTGTAATAATACCAGTTCAATGTGAATTTTTCGCACTAGAAGGTATTATGCAACTTTTAAATTCTATAATGATAGCTCAAAAGAAATTAAATCCTAGTTTAGATATAGAAGGAGTTTTATTAACTATGTTAGATAATAGAACTAATTTAGGATTAGAGGTAGTAGAGGAAATTAAAAGTTATTTTAAAGAAAAAGTTTATGATACTATAATACCACGACTTGTAAGACTATCAGAAGCTCCAAGTCATGGAAAACCAATTCATGCATATGATCCTAGAAGTAGAGGAACAGAAGCTTATATAAATTTAGCTAAAGAGGTGATTGATAGAAATGGAAACTAAAAAAAGAGCTTTAGGAAAAGGCTTAGAACAATTATTTAATACGGAAAATTTAGATTTAGATAGTTTTGAAAAAGCAGTTTATGAAACTGCTACTAATGAAGAAGTAATAGAAGTTGATATTGATGAACTAAGAGCTAATCCTTATCAACCAAGAAAAGTATTTAATGATGAAGCATTGATAGAATTATCAAATTCAATAAAAGAGCATGGCGTTTTTCAACCGATAATCGTAAAAAAAAGCATAAAAGGTTATGAAATAATAGCAGGTGAGAGAAGAGTTAGAGCATCAAAACTTGCAGGTTTAAAGAAAATTCCAGCTATTATTCGTAATTTAAATGATGAGCAAATGATGGAAATAGCGCTTTTAGAAAATTTACAAAGAGAAAACTTAAGTGCGATAGAAGAAGCCATCGCATATAAATCAATGATAGAAAAATTATCTTTAACACAGGAAGATTTAGCTAAAAAAGTAGGAAAAAGTAGAAGTCATATAACAAATATATTAGGACTTCTTCGTCTTCCAAAAGAGGTTCAACAAATGGTTGCGAACAATCAATTAAGTATGGGACATGCTAGAGTTTTAAGTAAATTAGAAGATAATCAAAAAATAATAGAAATGGCTCATGAAATTGTTGATAAGAAAATACCAGTAAGAGAGCTTGAAAAAGATACTGAATCAACTGAAAAAAAAGTAAAGATAGAAAGACATTCAAAACCTATTAATAATGATTACAAATATGTAGAAGATTTATTAAGGGAAAAATTAGATACAAAGGTAAAAATCAAAGATAAAAAAATAGAAATTAACTTCACTAATGTTGCTGATTTAAATAGAATACTTGAAGTATTAAATGTAAGGGAATAATATGGAAAAACTTTTAGAGAAAGAAATTTTAGCTCCTGCTATTATAATATTAGTATGTTTTCTATTATGCATATTATCTAAGAAAATAGTATATAAGATATTTAAAATTAAAATATCACATGTAAACGATAGAAAAAAGAATACTATAGTAAATTTAATTAATAATATGATTAGATTTATAATTATACTAATTGGAATACTTATGATACTTGAGATTTATTCAATTGATACTAAATCTTTAGTAGCTTCATTTGGGGTAATAGGTATAGTAGCCGGTTTAGCATTACAGGATTTATTAAAAGATTTTATAGTTGGAATTACTATAATATTTGAAGGTCAATATTCTATTGGTGATTGTGTAAGCATTAATGGCTTTAAAGGAGAAGTTATGCCTTCTAATTTAAGAACTACAAAAATAAAGGCTTACACAGGTGAGATTAAATTTATATCAAATAGAAATATATCAGAAATAATAAATTATAGTATAGATAAAGCAAATTTAATAATAGATGTTGATGTAGATTATGGGTCTGACATCAAGAAAGTTAAAGATGTTTTAGATAATTTGTGTAGAAGTATAAAAGAAAAATATAAATTAAAAGAAGTATCTTGTCTTGGTATACAGGAACTTGCATCAAGTTCAATAAAATTTAGATTAGTGGCTCAAACAAGTTATTCTAATAGTTTTAGTCTAGAAAGAGAAATAAAGGAAGAGATAGTTGTTGAATTTAATAAGAATAAAATAACAATTCCATTTGATCAGGTGGTGGTACATAATGGATAAAGAATACAAAATAGGAAGTATTGTAAAAATGAAAAAAGACCATCCATGTGGAACTAATGAATGGGAAATAACAAGAATAGGTGCTGATATTAAAATAAAATGTATTAATTGTGGAAGATCAATTATGTTACCTAGAATAGATTTTAATAAAAAACTCAAAAAAATAATAAATTATTAGGAGGATTTTAAGTGAAAAACAATAAAAAAAAGAATAAAAAGAAAGTGATGGGGCCTGTAGTTGAGATTCTCTTTATAGGTATAATTGTAGCAGTTACAAGTTTTCTATTTAATTTAATAGGTGTAAGTGGTTACAAAACAGAAGGTGGAACATTAGAAACAACTTTGCTTGTTGTTAATAATATTTTTAGTAAAAGTGGTTTAAAATATATTTTAAATAATTCACTATCTAATTTTCAAACTTTGGAGCCTCTAGTACTTGTTATATTATCCTTAATAGCAATCTCTATTTTGGAAGCAAGTGGACTTTTAAAACAAGTATTTAGCCCATTAAAAAAAATTAAACCAAAATATGTAACAATGTTAGTGATGTTTGTTGGTATTATATCAACATTCATAGGAGATTATAGTTATGCACTCCTATTGCCTTTATCAGGTATACTATATAAATACATAGGTAGGAATTCAAGTCTTGGAGTACTAACTATGTTTATCGCTATTACAATTGGCTATGGTACTGGTATAATATATAATTATCAAGCATATGAGCTTGGAAATATAACAGAGATTGCAGCACAAGGAATTTCCGCTAATTATAACTATGAATTATTATCAAATATATTTGTATTAATAGTATCTACAGTAATTTTAACTTTAGTAGGTACATATTTACTTGAAAGATTAGCAAAAAAATATCCTAGAAATGAAATTAGTGATAATTTAAACACATCAAAAAAAGCATCAAAAACAACATTAATTACTTTTATCATCATGGTTGCAGTTTTTATTTATTGCATAATTCCAGGATTACCAAAGTCAGGTATGTTACTTGATAATACACAACCTACATATATAGGAAAATTATTTGGAGTATCATCACCATTAAATCAAGGTTTTATGTTCTTAATAATAGCAATACTTATGATTTGCGGGTTTGTATATGGTACAATATCTAGAAATATTAAAAATAGTGGAGATTATAGTAATGCATTAACTAAAACATTTGAAGGCACTGGATATGTCTTTGTATTAATATTTTTTGCATCTATTTTATATGAAATTGTAGATTGGACAAATCTTTCAACTGTTATATCTACAAATATAATTGACTTTGTGGGATCAAGTAATTTATCAGGATTAATTTTAATTTTAGTAGCATTTTTATCTATTGTAATTATATCAATATTTATTCCAGCAACAATTACTAAGTGGCAGTTAGTAGCGCCTGTATATGTACCATTATTAATGCGTGCTAATATAAGCCCTGCATTTACTCAAACTTTATTTATTGCTGCGGATTCTGTAGGTAAGTTATTTTCACCTATATATATATATTTAATAATAACTATAGGCTTTATGTATAAATTTGAAAAAGATTCTGATATAAGTATATTTGAAACTATGAAAAAAGTTAAACATATAATAATTATTTTAGGACTTGTATGGTTAATAATAATACTAGGTTGGTATTTATTAGGTGTACCAATAGGTATAAATTCAAATATAACTTTATAATTTACACATCTTTACATATACATTAAAAATAAATTAAAACTACTCTTTTTAATATAATAAAACTTTGTTATAATAAAAATGTAAGATAGGTTATATATTTTACGAATGAGTAGTTACTGTAGAAGAATACAGAAAAGGGGAATACCACTAAGTGGTATTTTTTTTGTAAATTTATGGTATAATTTACTTATAGAGGTAGGTAATATGACGGTGTTTGATATAACAAAAAAAGAATATAAAAATTATTCTAAAAAATTTAAAAAAACTTATATAGGAAAGCAATACTTTTATTCAAGCGTTGTATTATTTATATTTTTAATTGTAACCTCAGGTTATTGTGCATATAATATATCTATATATAATGAAGTATATAAAATAAATAATATGTATTCATTTTTATTTTCGTTAATATTATTATTAATAATTTGGATAGGATATTGTATTTCAGTTATAAGATATGAAAAATTACTACATCAATTTATAAATAATAAATAGATATTTATTTTCATTGTGTTTTTATTAGTTTTATAGTAAACTAGTATGTAAGAGGTGTTTGAAATGAGTTTAACAGCAGGAATAGTAGGTTTACCAAATGTAGGTAAAAGTACATTATTTAATGCAATTACAAAAAAAAATATTTTAGCAGCTAATTATCCATTTGCTACTATAGATCCAAATGTAGGAGTGGTAATAGTACCTGATAAAAGATTGGAATTTTTAAATGATTTATATAATCCAAAAAGCTTAGTTCCAACTACATTTGAATTTACAGATATAGCAGGATTGGTAAAAGGAGCATCTTTAGGAGAAGGTTTAGGAAATAAATTTTTATCTCACATAAGAGAAGTAGATGCTATATGTGAAGTTGTTAGATGTTTTGAAAATAGCGACATAATACACGTAGAAAATGAAATTAATCCAATAAGAGATATAGAAATAATTGAAGTTGAACTTATATTAGCTGATTTAGAAGTAGTAGAAAATAGATTTAATAAAATAGGTAAAAAAGCAGCTTTATCTAAAGATAAAGAAGTACAAAAAGAAGCAGCTATACTAACTAAATTAAAAGCAGCTTTAGAAAAAAATATTCCTATTAGAAGAATAGAATTAACAGAAGACGAAAAATTATATATTAAACCATTTAATTTACTTACAAGTAAGCCAATTATTTATGTAGCAAATGTTTCTGAAGATGATTTGCTTTTAGGTGATAATAAATATATAGGTCAAGTAAGAGAGTATGCTAAAAAGGATAATGCATCAGTTGTAGTAATATGTGCTAAAACTGAGTCAGATTTAGTTGATATGAGTGATGAAGAAAAGAAAGAATTTTTAAACGAACTTGGTGTAGATTCAAGTGGACTTGATAAGTTAATTCAAGCTTCATATTCTTTGTTAGGATTAAAAACATTTTTTACAGCTGGTGAGGATGAGTGCCGTGCTTGGACATTTAAGGATGGTATGAAAGCTCCAGAATGTGCTGGAATAATACATACAGATTTTCAAAAAGGATTTATAAAAGCAGAAGTAATGAGTTATGAAGATTTAGAAAAATATGGAAATGAAAAATCAGTAAAAGAAGCGGGTAAAATGCGTTTAGAAGGAAAAGATTATATAATGCAAGATGGTGATATTTGTTACTTTAGATTTAATGTATAAGAGGATATATGAAATTTTTTTGTGAATACTGTGGTGCTAGAATAGATGCTCAAAGAGATGATAAATGTCCACATTGTGGGGCATCATTTAATAATAATAAAACTTATAAAAAGTTAGAGGAACAAAAAAATCGTGAAGAAGAGTCTAATGCCCAAATTAAACAGGAGATTGTTAAACATACATTAAATGCATTTAAATTTTCGAGAGTTTTCTTTTTTGTACCTGTTATAATTTTTGTAGTTGTATTAACAATTATCATTGTTGCTTTTGTTAACATTAGTAAAGATTCTACAGATGATATATTTAATAAAGATAATGATCATGAGGTTACTGTAAATTTAAATGAATTTGGTAGTACATCAGAGTATAAAGCAAAAGTAACTAAGTATGAACAAACTGAAAGTTTTATGAAAACAACTGAAGAAGGCTATGAATATATAAAATTTTATTTAATTGTAGAGAATACTTCAGGTAAACAAATCAAAAGTGAAGATGTAAATTGTTTAGTTGATGGAATAGCGCAAGATAATGATTTTTCATCAGGTTATTCAACATTACCATTTTTTATAAGTAAAGGTTTGACTGTACAAGGGACTGCTACCTTTAAAGTACCAACGAGTGCAACAAGCTATGATATAAAATATGGCGACAACATAGTTATACACATAGAAAAATAATTTAAACTAAAACAATTTAACATATTTGTGTGTTTAAAAGTGATAGAATACAATCTATCACTTTTTATGCACATACTTTATTAATGTTTTATTAATAAAGTTAAAAATAAATCAATAACAAATAAAGTTATCAACACATAACTTAAAATTTTTGGAATTTTATACACAATTTTATCTATCAAAGGTTTAAGAAAATAAACAACAAGTATACCACTCATTCCCCAAATAAGTGCCATTTCTATAGAAGTATACTTTCCAACATTTAATTTATGATTTGAATAATCCCATAATTCAGTATGGAAAATCCATTTAATTAAATATCCCCCAATAATTTCTATTACAGCAAGCCCAATGGAGCATATAAAAAATAATAGAATAATTTTAATAAATTTGTTAACTTTTAATTTTTCTATAAATTTATTTATAAGCAAAATAATAATTACACCGATACCATAAATAGGAGTCCAATAACTTATTAAAATACCGCTTTCACCATTTGAGTAGAAGAATGTTTCAATGAAGTGCCCTAGTATAGAAAAAATAAAAAAGTAATTTACATAATACATATAATCACCAGTAATATTATGTAAAGAATTAAATTTTTGATACAACAATATAAATTTAATAAATATAATTAAATAAGGTTTACAAATAAAAAAAAGTTTGTTATAATCTAAAACGAGTAAGAAATTTACTCCTTGTTCGAAAGAACCAAAGACCATAAGGAGGTGTAAGAAATGAGAAATTATGAAATTATGTTCATAGTAAGACCAACACTTGGAGAAGATGAAATAAAAAAAGTTGCATCTAATTTCCAAAAAACTTTAGAAACTAATGGAGCTAAAGTTACAAATGTTGATGCTTGGGGACAAAAACAATTAGCATATGAAATCAAAGTTGGAAATAATACTTACAAAAGTGGATATTACTTCGTAGTTAATATTGAAGCTGGAGATGATAAGGC
This sequence comes from Bacteroidaceae bacterium, assembly GCA_963616135.1. Classification (GTDB taxonomy): domain Bacteria; phylum Bacillota_I; class Bacilli_A; order RF39; family UBA660; genus UMGS1613. Next base: position 50,229 of record CAVEJT010000001.1, read on the forward strand.
TGTTAAAGAGTTTGATCGTTTAGCTTTAATTAACAATGACATTGTTAGGCATTTAATAATTAACAAGGAAGACTAAGAGGTGAATCTATGAATAAAGTAATATTATTAGGAAGATTAACTGCTAAACCAGAACTACGTTATACACCACAAAATACAGCATTTACAAGATTTAGTGTTGCTGTAAATAGAAATTTTACAAATGCTGATGGTAAGAGAGATGCTGATTTTATAAATGTAGTAGCATGGCGTAAACAAGCAGAAACTATATCAAAATTTTTTGATAAAGGAAATTTAATTGCCCTAGAGGGTAGATTACAAACTGGAAGTTATGATGACAAGGATGGAAACAAAAGATATACAGTTGATGTTGCTTTAGATAATTTTGAATTTGTTGAAAGTAAGAGTGCAAGAGCAGCTTCTACAACAACTTCAAACGAACCAACACCATATGATTATCAAGAGTCAAATTCAGTAAATGTAGAGAATGATCCTTTTGCAGAGTTTGGTGATAGCGTTTCTATAGATGATAATTTCCTAGAATAATAGGAGGAAATAAATATGGCAGAGTTTTATAGAAAAAAGAAAAAAATATGTCAAATGTGTGCTGGAAAAGATGTTGACTACAAAAATGTAGAAGTTATAAAGAAATATGTAAGTGCTGATAAAGGTAAAATATTACCAAGAAGAATAACAGGTGCTTGCGCTAAGCATCAAAGACATATAGCTACACAAGTTAAATATGCTAGACATATGGCTTTAATACCATTTGTTAAATAGGATAGAATAAAATTCTATCTTTTAATTTGACAAAAAAATAAAATGTGTTATTATATATTAACTGAAAAGAGGGATTTATGGAAAATATAAATGAAATAATAAAATATGCACAAAAAAACAACAATAAAATCACTGATCTTGATTTAATGAATTTTGATATAAAAGAGGATGAATTTGCTAAAGTTATAGATAAATTAATTTTGCTGGGTATTACTATAGAAAATGAAGAAGTGGTTGATGTGAATAATGTTAATATGAATCAATATGAAATAGATTCAGTTACAGCACTCATAAATGAAATAAAAGCTATCCCAATGTTAACATCGGAACAAACTTTAGATTTATTTAAAGAATTAGAGCAAGGAAATCTAGAAGCAAGAAAAAAAATAATTAAAGGAAATTTGCGATTAGTTCTTTCAATTGCTACTAAATTAAATTCCAATGTCATAAATAAAAAGTTTGGATTAGGATTGCTTGATTTATTTCAAGAAGGTTGTATTGGTATGGATCAAGCAATAAAAAAATTTGATATAAATAAAGGTTATCAATTTTCTACATATGCGACTTGGTGGATTAGACAAGCAATGTGTAGAGCAAATATGAATAAATCTAGAGTTATTAGAATACCTGTATATGAAATGGAAACTATGAATAAATTAAAAAAATATATATCAAGTTATAGGATGAAAACAGGTGTGATGCCAACGTATAGTCAAATGTCTATAGAATTAGGTGTACCTGAGAAAAAAATCATTCAAATGTTAGTTTCACATGAATATATATTAAGTTTAGAACAACCTGTAATGAATGGCGAAAAAGATACAACTGTTGGAGATCTTGTAGCAGACAAATTTGATAAATCCTATGAAATGGTTGAACAAAAAATAGATTATAAAAAACTATATGATATAATTAGAGAAAAATTAAATCAAAGAGAACAGTATATAATAACACATAGATTTGGATTAGATGGTGATAGAATTTGGTCGCTAGAAGAATTGGGTTCAGAACTTAATGTTACACGTGAAAGAATTAGACAAATAGAATCAAAGGCATTAAAAAAAATTAAAATGCCTTGTATGGTTGAATTTAGTGATGATGAGAAAACTATAAAAAGATAATATTTAAATTTTAATTTGAAAATTATCTTTTTATTTATAGTTTGAAAATATGTTATTAATCTCTTTTTTTATATTGTTTGCAGAATTCATTAAGTCATTGTCGTTTATGACATGTGAATTATATTCATTAGCAGTTTTATTTCTGTTATTTAATAATTGCTGTTGTGCACTATTTGTACAAAGCGCTTGACCAACTAACATAAACCAGTTACCAAGTGAGTTTTGTTCTGCAGGTGTTAGATCATCGCAAAGCAATATTCCAATAATAAATGCTGATGAAGAATATATAGGAGCAGACACACTTGGAACTAATTTCATGGTATCACCAATAAATAATATTAAAAAAAATAAAAAAAAGCATAAAAAAGTGTTGATTTTTTTGAGTAAATCGCGTATAATCTTGTATGTGTGACGAGCGTGGATGTGTAAGGTTGCTGATACGCCAGGTTAAGTTGTAATAAATTTAAATGGCAAATTAGGTTTTTACACGGAGCGAGTCTATACTATGATATAGACGAAGGGAGGATACAAGATGTCAAAAACTAAAATCAGAATCAAATTGAAAGCATTTGAACATAAAAGTTTAGACAAAGCTTGCGCTAAAATCGTTGAAACAGTTAAGAGAAACGGTGGTACAGTAGTAGGACCAGTTCCACTACCAACCGAAGTTGAAAAAATCACTATTCTAAGAGCTGTTCATAAATATAAAGATTCGCGTGAACAATTTGAAAGAAGAACACACAAAAGACTTATTGATATCATTGATCCAGCAAAGGAAACTATTGAAGCTTTAGCTCATTTAGATATTCCAAGTGGTGTTGATATCAAAATAATTAAATAATAGGAGGAGAAAATATGAAAGGAATCTTAGGTCGTAAAATTGGAATGACTCAAGTGTTTACTGAATCAGGTAAATTAATTCCTGTAACTGTTGTTGAAGTTGAAAAAAATGTTGTAACTCAAATTAAAACAAAAGAAAACGATGGTTATGAAGCAATTCAATTAGGATTTGGAAATACTAGAGAAAAGTTAGCGACTAAAGCTTCTGCAGGACATTCTGCAAAAGCACAAACTACACCTAAGCGCTTCTTTAGAGAAATAAAAGGTGTAGATGTTAATTCATATTCTCTTGGTCAAGAAATAGGTGCTGACTTATTTACTCCAGGAGAAGTTGTTGATGTAACTGGAACTACTAAAGGAAAAGGGTTCCAAGGAGTTATCAAAAGACATGGACAATCAAGAGGACCTATGGGACATGGTTCACACTATCATAGAAGACCAGGTTCAATGGGTACAATGAGACCAATGCGTGTTTTCAAAGGTAAAAAACTAGCAGGACATATGGGAACTCTTACAGTAACTATTCAAAATCTTGAAGTTGTTGCTGTAGACACTGAAAATAATGTAATATTAATAAGTGGTAATATACCAGGACCAAAGAAAGGTTTAGTAATTATCAAGAGTGCTGTTAAAGCAAATGGAAAAGTAAACGAAATGGAAAACTTAATTTCATATGAAGTTGAAGAACCAGTTGTTGAGGCAGTAACTGAAGCACCAGTGGTTGAAGAAACTGTTGAACAAACAGAAACTACTAAGGAAGAAAATTAGTAGGGAGGATACATAATATGAGTAAAATAAATGTATTAAATATAAATGGTGAAAAAATAAAAGATATTACATTAAGCAAAGAAGTATTTGGTATAGTTCCAAATGATGCAGTATTATATGATGCTATTAAATTAGCACAAAATAATGCTCGTCAAGCAACAAAAGGTGTTAAAGGACGTTCAGATGTTTCTGGAGGTGGAAGAAAACCTTGGAGACAAAAAGGAACAGGACGTGCTCGTCAAGGTTCAACAAGAGCACCACATTGGTATCATGGTGGTTGGGCATTTGGTAACCAATCAAGAAACTATGAAGTTAAACAAAATAGAAAAGAAAGAGCTTTAGCACTTAAATCTGCTTTAGCTTACAAAGTTATTAATAAAGAATTAGTTGTTGTTGATGAATTTAAATTAGAAACAGCTAAAACAAAAGATGTTAAGAACTTATTAAATAATTTTAAAGTTGAAAGAAACGTATTAATAATTGTTTCAGAATTAAATGATAATTTAATTTTAGCAACTCGTAATTTAAATAATGTATTATTATTACAAGTTGATGAAATCAATGTATTAGATTTAGTTTCTGCTAACTTAGTAATAGTAGAAGAATCTGCTATTAAGAAAATAGAGGAGGCTTTAGTATAATGAATAATTATAGAGAAATTATAAAAGCTCCGATTATTACTGAAAAGACTGCATCTTTAAGTGAAAATGGAAACGTTATTACTTTCAGTGTAGATCCAAAAGCAAATAAAACACAAATTAAACAAGCTGTAGAAAAATTATTCAACGTTAAAGTTGAAAGTGTTAATACAATAAATGTTCATCCAAGAAAGAAAAGAGTTGGACGTTATAGTGGATTAACTAATAGAAAGAAAAAAGCTATAGTTAAATTAAAAGAAGGAAGTTCTATAGAACTAAACTAATCTAAGGGAGGAAATACAATGGCAATCAAAAGTTATAAATCAACAACTAATGGTAGACGTGGTATGACTACTTTAGATAATAGTGAATTAACTAAAGTAGCACCAGAGAAATCACTTCTTGTTACATTAAAGAAAAATGGTGGACGTAATAATCAAGGTAAAATAACTGTTCGTCATCAAGGCGGAGGAGCTAAGAGAAAGTATCGTATTATAGATTTCAAAAGAACTAAAGATGGAGTAGTTGGTACTGTTTCATCAATAGAATACGATCCAAATAGATCATCTAATATTGCGTTAATTAAATATGCAGATGGAGAAAAAACTTATATAATTGCTCCAAAAGGATTAAAAGTTGGAGATAAAATTGAAAGTGGAGAATCTGCAGATATAAAAGTAGGTAACTGTTTACCACTAGCAAATATACCAGAAGGAACTTTAGTTCACTGTGTTGAACTTAAAGCTGGTAAAGGAGCACAAATGGCTCGTTCAGCAGGATCAAGTGTTCAAATACTTGGTTTTGAAGGAAGATATGCATTACTTCGTTTAACAAGTGGAGAAGTTCGTAAAGTTTTAAGTACTTGCCGCGCTGTTATAGGTGAAGTAGGAAATGAAGATCATGAATTAGTAAATTTAGGTAAAGCTGGTCGTAAGAGACATATGGGTATTCGCCCAACAGTTCGTGGATCAGTTATGAACCCTAATGATCACCCTCATGGTGGTGGTGAAGGTAGAGCTCCAATCGGACATAAAGGACCTCTTACACCTTGGGGTAAACCTGCACTTGGTTATAAAACTCGTAAAGGTAAAAAACAATCAGATGACTTAATAGTACATCGCCGTAAAAAATAGGAAAGGATGGTAGACAATGGGTAGAAGTTTAAAAAAAGGACCTTTTGCTGATGAAAGTTTAATGGCAAAAGTAAAGAAAGTAAATGAAGCTAGTAAAAAAGAAGTTATAAAGACTTGGTCACGCCGTTCAACAATATTTCCTGAATTTATAGGTAACACATTCGCTGTTCATAACGGAAAAGAATTTGTTCCAGTTTATGTTACTGAAGATATGGTAGGACATAAATTAGGAGAATTTGTGGCTACTCGTAAATTTGGTGGTCATGGCGATGACAAAATAAAGAAATAAAACCTAGGAAGGAAGGAATATAATGGAAGCAAGAGCAATCGCAAAGGGACTTAGAATCCCTCCACGTAAAGCACGTCTAATAATTGATTTAGTTCGTGGTAAAGATGTGGTAGAAGCAGATAGAATTTGTAGAAATTACAATAGTGAAGCTGCTAGATTAACTTTAAAAGTGTTAACTTCAGCTGTAGCAAATGCGGAGAACAACTTAGGTTTAGATAAAACTAAATTATATGTTAAGGAAGCATATGTTGACGAAGGACAAACATTAAAAAGAATGAATTTTGGTTCTCGTGGACACGTAGATCCAATTAAAAAGAGAACAAGTCATATTACAATTGTTGTAAGTGAAAAAAACTAAGGTAAAGGAGGAAAACTTGTGGGTCAAAAAGTTAGTCCAGTCGGACTTAGAATAGGCGTTAACAAATCTTGGCAATCAACTTGGTATGCAGAAGGAAAAGAAAATGCTAAATACCTAAAAAATGATGATAAGATTCGTAAGATGTTAGAGAAAAAACTAAAAGACGCATCAGTTTCAAGTATTCTTATTGAAAGAGACACTAAGAAGACTAATGTTGTTATAAATACAGCTAAACCTGGAGTAGTTATTGGACATGGTGGAGATGAAATAGAAAAAATAAAGAATGAATTAACTAAATTAGTTAATGAAAATATTCAAATCTCTATTAAAGAAGTTAAAAATCCAGATTTAGATGCTGCACTAGTTGCAGAAAATATTGCACGCCAAATAGAAGGTCGTGTATCATTTAGAATTGCTCAAAAGAGAGCAATAAGAAATACTATGAAAGCAGGAGCAAAAGGTATAACAACTTCTGTATCAGGACGTTTAGGAGGAGCTGATATGGCTCGTACTGAAGGTTATACAGAAGGTAGTGTTCCTCGTCATACTTTAAGATCTGATATTGATTATGCTTGGAAAGAAGCTAATACAACTTATGGTAAAATAGGTGTTAAAGTATGGATTTGCAAAGGTGAAATACTTCCTGCTAAAAATAAGGGAGGTAATCAAGATGGCAGTAATTCCAAAAAGAACTAAACATCGTTGCGTACATAGACTTCCTTATGATGGAAAAGCAAAAGGAAATACTAAATTAAGCTTTGGTGAATATGGTTTAATGGCAATGGAAGGTGCTTGGATTACAGATAGACAAATAGAAGCAGCCAGAGTTGCTATGACTCGTTATATGAAGCGTGGAGGAAAAGTTTGGATAAACATATTCCCACACTTATCATTAACTAAAAAACCACTTGAAACTCGTCAAGGTAAAGGTAAAGGTTCTCATGATGCATGGGTTGCAGTAGTTAAAGAAGGAAAAATTATGTTTGAAATAGGACAAGTAAGTGAAGAAGTTGCTCGTGAAGCATTAAGACTTGCTATGCATAAATTACCTATCAAATGTAAATTTGTAAAGAAAGAAAGCGGTGATTCTAATGACTAATAAAGAAATAAGAGAAATGTCTAATGAAGAAATACTTTCAAAAATAGAAGAATCAAAAGAAGAATTATTTAACTTACGTTTTCAACAAGCTACAGGATCTTTAGAGAAACCTTCAAGAATTAATGAACTAAGAAAATTAGTTGCACGTATGAAAACAATCTTACGTGAAAGAGAATTAACTAAATAATAGGAGGAATTATGAAAGAAAAAAGAACTCAAAAGTTAGTTGGAACTGTTGTAAGTGATGTTAATGATAAAACTATTACAGTTTTAGTTGAAACATACAAAAATGATAAATTATATCATAAAAGAGTTAAATATTCAAAAAAATATACTGCACATGATGAAAAAAATATAGCTAAAAAAGGAGATAAAGTTCTTATAGCTGAAACAAGACCATTATCAAAAACTAAACATTTCCGTTTAGTAGAAGTTGTAGAAAAAGCAATTATATTATAATTGAACGAGTGAAGGAGGATAATATATGATTCAACAAGAAAGCCGTTTAAAGGTAGCTGACAACTCAGGAGCAAGAGAATTATCTGTAATTCGTGTTCTTGGTGGGTCAAAAGTTAAAACTGGTAATATTGGAGATATAGTAGTTGCTACTGTTAAAAAAGCAACACCTAACGGAACTGTTGGAAAAAGTAAAGTTGTTAAAGCAGTTGTTGTTAGAAGTAAATTTGGTCTAAGAAGAGAAGATGGATCATACATCAAATTTGATGATAACGCAGCAGTTATAATCAAAGATGATAAGAGTCCAGTTGGAACTCGTGTATTTGGACCAGTAGCACGTGAATTGCGTGAATTAGGATTTAGTAAGATTATATCACTTGCTAAAGAAGTGTTATAGAGTTTGGAGGCAGAAAACATGAACTTTAAAACTGGAGATAAAGTAATTGTCATTTCTGGTAAGGACAAAGGTAAAGAAGGAAAAATTACTCACGTATTACGTGCAGAGAACAGAGTAGTTGTAGAAGGTGTTAATATTGTAAAAAAACATCTAAAAGGAAATGGTCAAACTGCTGGTTCTATTACAGAAGTAGAAGCACCTATTCATGCTTCTAATGTAATGATAAAAGATCCTAAAACTAATAAACCTACTAGAATAGGACATAGTGTAAATAAAGACGGTAAGAAAATTAGAGTAACAAAAAAATCTAATTCAAGTCTTGATTAATTGGAAGGAGGGTATATATGAACCGCCTAAAAGAAATGTATGATAAGACAATCGTATCCGATTTAATGAGTAAACATAATTATAAAAATATTATGGAAGTACCTAAATTAGAAAAAATTGTAGTTAATATTGGTTGTGGAGATGCTACTACTAATTCTAAATTATTAGAAGGAGCAATGAGAGACTTAGAGATTATTACAGGTCAAAAACCAGTTGCTACAAAAGCTAAAAAATCAATAGCAGGATTTAAAATAAGAGAAGGTCAAGCTATTGGATGTAAAGTTACTTTACGTGGGGAAAATATGTATAACTTCTTAGATAAATTAATTAGTATTACATTACCTCGTGTAAGAGATTTTAGAGGTATATCTAATAAAGCATTTGATGGTAGAGGAAACTATACATTGGGATTAACTGAACAATTAATATTCCCAGAAATCGAATATGATGATGTTGTTAAAGTACGTGGTATGGATATAGTTTTTGTAACAAGTGCAAAAACTAATGCTGAAGCGTTAGATCTCTTAAAAGGTTTCGGAATGCCATTTAAGAAATAATTACTTAGGAGGAAAATATGGCTAAGAAAAGTATGAAAATTAAAGCTAGTCGCGAACCTAAATTTGAAGTACGTAGATATACTCGTTGCAGTCGTTGTGGAAGACCACATGCTGTACTTAAAAAATACGGAATTTGTAGAATTTGTTTCCGTGAGTTAGCTTATAAAGGACAAATACCAGGAATGAAGAAATCAAGCTGGTAAAAAGAAGGAGGATATTATGGTAACAGATCCAATCGCAGATATGCTTACTCGTATACGTAATGCAAATCAAATGCGATATAAAGAAGTTGAAGTACCCGCTTCAAAAATGAAAAATGAAATTGCTAGAATATTAAAATCTACAGGTTTTATAGTAGACTATAAAATAAAGAAAAGTAATATTCAAGATATCCTTGTTTTATCTTTAAAATATGTGGACAAGGAACGTGTAATTACTGGTCTTAAAAGAATTTCTAAACCAGGATTACGTGTATATGTAAAAGCTGAAGAAGTTCCTACTGTTTTAAATGGATTAGGTATAGCAATTATCTCAACATCAAAAGGTGTTATGACAGATAAAGAAGCTAGAGCTAACTCATTAGGTGGAGAAGTATTAGCTTACATTTGGTAGAAAGGAAGGAATCTTATGAGTCGAGTTGGAAATAGAAAATTAGAAATACCAACTGGTGTAACTGTTACAGTTAATGGAAATACAGTTTCAGTAAAAGGACCAAAAGGAGAACTTTCTACTGAAATAAATGAAAACATTACTGTTAATATTAATGAAAATGAAATAACTTTAACTAGAAAAAATGATAATTTTAAAAATTTTCATGGAACAGCAAATGCTAATATCAGAAACATGATTATTGGTGTAACTGAAGGATTTGAGAAAAAACTTGAATCTGTAGGTGTAGGTTATCGTTTTCAATTAAAAGGTGCAGAATTAGTTGTAACAGCTGGTTATTCACATCCAGTAGTAGTTGCTATTCCTGAGGGATTAAAATTAGAAGTTCCAAGTAATACGGAATTATTTGTAAGAGGAATAGATAAACAATTAGTTGGTGAGTTTGCAGCTAATGTAAGAAAAATAAGAAAACCTGAACCATATAAAGGAAAAGGTATTCGTTATGCTGACGAACATATTCGTCGTAAAGAAGGAAAGAAAGCTTCTAAATAATTAAGAGTAAAGGAGAGAGAGTTATGATCAATAAAATAGACCGTAATAAAGCACGTGAGGCAAGACATGCTCGTGTTAGAAATAAAATAATAGGTACACCAACTGTTCCTAGATTAAATGTATTTAGATCAAACAACAATATTTTTGCTCAAATCATTGATGATGAAGCTTCTAAAACTTTAGTAAGTGCATCTTCTATAGATAAAGAGTTAAAGTTAAAAAACGGTGGAAACATCGAAGCTGCTGAAAAAGTAGGAGAGTTACTTGCTAAAAGAGCTAAAAAAGCAAAAATAACAAAGGTAGTTTTCGATAGAGGTGGATACCTTTATCATGGACGTGTAAAAGCACTTGCTGATTCTGCACGTGAAAACGGATTAGAATTCTAATAGGAGGGTAATGATGGAAAAAGAAATCGAAAAAGTAGAAGAAGTTAAATCTACTAAAAAAGTAGAAAAAACTGAAAGAAAACCTCGTCAATCAAAAGAAAAACGTCAACCAAGACAAAGACAACAAAAGCTTTATGAAGAAGAAGTAATTTCTATTGGACGTGTTACAAAAGTAACAAAAGGTGGACGTCATTTCCGCTTCTCAGCAGTTGTAGTTGTTGGTGATAGAAAAGGTAAAGTTGGACTTGGTACTGGAAAATCAAATGAAGTTCCAGATGCTATTAAAAAAGCAAGTCAAGCTGCACAAAAAAATATAGTTAAAGTTTCAATAGTTGAAGAGCGTACAATACCACATGAAGCAATTGGTGTATGTGGAGCGAGTCGCGTTATGTTAAAACCTGCTAACAAAGGTACTGGAGTTAAAGCTGGTGGACCAGTTAGATCAGTATTAGAAATGGCAGGAGTTAAAGATATTTTATCTAAATCTTTAGGTTCAAGTACAAAAGTTAATATGGCTTATGCAACACTTGAAGCATTAAAATCACAAAGAACAATTGAAGAAGTAGCTCGCCTACGTGGAAAAAAAGTAGAGGAGATAAGATAATATGAAACTACATGAATTAAAACCTAGTGAAGGTGCTTTTAAAACTAGTAAGAGATTAGGTCGTGGAGTTGCATCAGGACATGGTAAAACTAGTGGAAAAGGACATAAAGGACAAAATGCTAGAAGTGGTGGAGGAGTAAGACCTGGATTTGAAGGTGGACAATTACCATTATTTAGACGTTTACCAAAAAGAGGTTTCTCTAATGCTATGTTTAAAAAAGAATATGCAACAATTAATGTTAGTGATTTAGATAAATTTGAAGATGGAGCAGTAGTTACTCCAGAATTATTAAAAGAAATGGGAATTTTGAAGAAACAACTTTCAGGAGTTAAAGTTTTAGGAAATGGTGAATTAACTAAAAAGTTAACTGTTAAAGCTCACAAATTCTCAAACTCAGCAATAGAAAAAATAGAATCAAAAGGTGGAAAAGCTGAGGTGATTTAATATGTTTGCAAACATTAAGCAAATATTTAATTCAAAGAATAAAGATATTTTAAAAAGAGTATTATTTACCTTAGCTGCCTTATTTGTATTTAAAATTGGAACTTCAATAATAGTTCCAGGAGTTAAAGTTAATACTTCAGGAATGTCATTTCTAGAAGTTATTAATGCAATGAGTGGTGGAGCATTTACAAAAGCAAGTATATTTGCTTTAGGTGTAACACCATATATTACCGCGCAAATAATAATTCAATTGTTAAGTGCTGATATAGTACCTTATCTTTCTGAATTAGCTAAACAAGGTGGTGTAGGTAGAAAAAAATTAGATCAAATAACTAGAATAGCAGGTATAGCACTTGCATTTATTCAAGGTTATTTATATTCCTATGCATACATAGGAAATGGTAATCCAATGGATTATATGTTATATTCACTTATTTTAACAGCAGGAACAGCATTCTTAATGTGGATAGCTGATCAAATAACTGTTAAAGGAATTGGAAATGGTATGTCACTTATAATAATGGCTGGTATTCTTACAGTTATACCTAGTATGTTTAAAAACTTATGGGTAGAATTATTTGCTAAAGGATTTATTGGTATTGTTATATTTGCAGCTTTTGTATTAGTTTTCTTAGCTATAATAGTAGGTGTTATTTATGTTGAATCAGCAGAAAGAAGAATACCTATTCAATATGCTAATAAATCAACTAGTATGGCTGGTGGACAAAATTACATTCCATTTAAACTAAATAGTGCAGGAGTTATGCCAGTAATATTTGCATCAGCACTTTTATCAATTCCTCAGATAATAGCATCTGTAGTAAAAAAAGAAAGTTTTACATTATTTGTAAATAACTATCTTACTTATACAAATGGTGTTGGTTTAATTCTATATGTATTATTGATTTTAGCATTTGCTTACTTTTATACATTTATGCAATTAAAACCATCTGAATTATCAGAAAACTTAAGTAAAAATGGTGGATATATTCCAGGTATAAGACCAGGAAAAGAAACTGTTGAATATGTTAAGACAGTGTTAAAAAGAATAACAATTGTAGGAGCTGTATTCTTAACAGTTCTAGCCATTCTTCCAATTGTATTTGACAAAGTTTCTAACTTAACTACATCTATTACGATTAGTGGTACAGGACTATTGATTGTTGTAGGAGTAGCACTTGAGACATTTAAACAATTAGAAAGTCAGTTAGCAAACCGTACATATACTAGAGGAAGAAGGGGAAGAAGAAAATAATGAAAAATATTATATTAATAGCTGCTCCAGCTGCTGGAAAAGGTACTGAAGCAGTAAGACTTAAAGAAGAATTTAATATGCCTCATATATCAACTGGTGACTTGCTTAGAGCAGCTGTTGCTAAAGGAGATAAAAGAGGTGAAGAAATTAATGAACTTATTTCAAATGGTAAGTTTGTTAGCGATGATATAGTATTAGATCTTCTTAAAGAAAGAATATTACAATCAGACTGTGATAATGGATATATTTTAGATGGATTTCCAAGAAATGTATCCCAAGCAGAAGCTTATGATAAAATTTTAAAAGAAATAAATAGAAATGTAGGTATAGTATTAGTTTTAGATATTGATAAGGAAATTGCAAAATCACGTATAAGTGGTAGATGGTCTTGTCCACAATGTGGAAGAGTTTACAATATTAATAATGTTGAGTTAAAACCTAAAAATGATGGCCTATGTGATGATTGCAATGTAAATCTAACTCATAGATCAGATGATAATCCTGATACATATGAGGAAAGATATGATGCATATCTAGAAAAGACTGAACCATTAATTTCATATTATGATAAATTAGGAATTGTTTATCATGTAGATTCTGGTGTTTCGTCAGAAGAAACTCACAGACAAGTTGTAAGAATATTAGGAGAGTAATATGATAAGTATTAAAACTCCAAGAGAGATAGAATTAATGCGTGTGGCTGGTGAAATAGTAGGAGATACACACAAGTATTTAATTCCTTATTTAAAACCGGGAATTACTACTAAAGAAATAGATACACTAGCCCGCGATTATATCATTAAAAGAGGAGCTACTCCATCTTGTTATAATTATGATGGTTATCCTGGAAATATATGTATTTCAATTAATGATGAAGTTGTTCATGGAATAGCAGGGAAAAGAAAATTAAAAGATGGCGATATAGTTACTTTAGATATATGTGCTTGCTATAAGGGATATCATGGCGATAGTGCTTGGACATATCCTGTTGGAAATATATCTAATGAAGTAAGATATTTGCTAGATCACACAGAAAAAGCACTTTACATAGGTCTAGAACAAATAAAGGCTGGAGCTCATGTGGGTGATATTGGATATGCTATTGAACAATATGCTTTAGATCATAATTTAGGTGTAGTAAAAGAATTAGTAGGTCATGGAGTTGGATCAGAATTACACGAAGATCCAGATGTCCCTAACTATGGTAAAAAAAATACTGGACCAATTCTTAAAGAAGGAATGGTTATAGCAGTTGAACCTATGCTTAATTTAGGAACTGCTGATATATATCTTTTGGATGATGATTGGACAGTTATTACTGCAGATGGTGAGCCATCAGCTCATTTCGAACATACAGTATTAATTACCAAAGATGGATATGAAATATTAACGAAGAGGTGAAATAGTGGCAAAAGATGATATAATAGAGATGGAAGGTAAAGTTTTAGAAGTATTACCTGGTTATAAGTTCAAAGTAGAACTAGATAACAAACATATAATTACGGCTGACGTTTCAGGTAAAATGCGAATGAACATGATTCGAATTTTAGCTGGTGATAGAGTAACAGTTGAAATATCAACTTATGATTTAACACGTGGTCGTATAACCTATAGAAGGTAGGAGGTAGAAAAGATGAAAGTTAAACCATCAGTAAAACCAATGTGTGAAAAATGTAAAGTAATTAAACGTAAGGGAAAAGTAATGGTAATCTGTGAAAACCCTAAACATAAACAAAGACAAGGTTAATAGGAGGTGTTATAGTGGCACGTATTAAAGGTGTAGATATACCAAATAACAAAAGAATAGAGATTTCACTTACTTATGTATATGGAATCGGAAGAAGTCTTTCTAATCAAATATTGAAAGATGCTAAAATTAATCCAGATAAAAAAGCTGGAGAATTAACAAATGAAGAATTAAATGCAATTCGTGATGAGGTTAATAAATACATGACTGAAGGAGATCTTCGTCGTGAAGTTAATATGAATATTAAAACTAAAATGGAAATTAATTCATATCAAGGAACTCGTCATAAAAAAGGTTTACCAGTAAGAGGACAAAGAACAAATAGAAATGCTCGTACTCGTAAAGGTAAAGGTAAAGTAGTTGCTAATAAGAAAAAATAGTTGTGATTAAAGGAGGATAAATTATGGCTTATAAATCAAGAAAAAGAAAAGTTAAGAAGAATATACCAGAAGGTAAAGCTTATATTCATTCAACATTCAATAATACTATCGTAACTATTTCAGATAACGATGGTAATGCAATAAGTTGGGCTTCAGCTGGAACTTTAGGTTTCAAAGGAAGTAAAAAGTCAACTCCATTCGCAGCTGGTATGAGTGCTGAAGCAGCAGGTAAAGCAGCTTATGATATGGGAATGAGAAAAGTTGAAGTTTTTGTAAAAGGTTTAGGATCAGGTAAAGAAACAGCAATTCGTTCACTTCAAACAGCAGGTTTAGAAATTACATCTATATCTGATGTTACACCAATTCCACATAATGGATGTCGTCCACCAAAACGCCCACGTGGATAAGAGAAGGGAGTGAAATTATGTTAAATTTTGAAAAACCAATATATAAAATAACTGAATATATAGAGGATAAGAATTATGGTAAATTTGAATTAGAACCACTAGAAAGAGGTTTTGGTACAACACTTGGTAACGCACTTAGAAGAATTATGTTATCAAGTATGCCAGGAAGTGCTATAGTTGCAGTAAAAATTGATGGAGTTATGCATGAATTCCAAACAATGGAAGGAATAGTAGAAGATGTTACTACAATAGTTTTAAATCTTAAAAATATTGTTGTTAAGAATAATTCTGAAGAAGTTAAAACATTAAAACTATATTCTGATGTAGAAGGTGTTGTAACAGCAGGTGATATCCAAACAGATCCAGAAGTAGAAATAATAAATAAAGATCAAGTTATAGCTACAATAGCTAAGGGTGGAAAACTTGATATGGAATTTATAGTAGCAAATGGTCGTGGATATGTTCCTTCAGTAGAAAACAAGAAATATATTGAAAATCAAAAAATCGGATTCATTCCAATTGATGCATTATATTCTCCAATTGAAAGAATTAGTTATGAAATCGAAAATGCTCGTGTTGGTCAAGATGCTAGTTACGATAAACTAATTATGGAAGTATTTACTAATGGATCAATTAGACCAGAAGAAGCTATGGCTCTTGCAGCAAAAATTATGATTGAACATCTTAATATAGTAACTAATTTAAGCGAAATAGCTGATGTTACAGGAATAATGAATGCTAAACAAGAAGATAGTAAACTTAAAAAATTAGAAACATCAATAGATGATTTAGATTTCTCAGTAAGAGCATACAATTGCTTAAAGAGAGCTGGAGTTAATACTTTAGGTGATCTAACAGCTAAATCTGAAGTTGAAATGATGAAAATTCGTAATTTAGGTAAAAAGTCTCTAAAAGAAGTAATTGATAAAATTAAAGATATGGGACTTAGATTCCGCGAAGATGATTAACAAGTAGGAGGAATATTATGGCTTATAGAAAATTAGGACGTACAAATAAACATAGAAGAAGTATGCTTGCTAATTTAACTAAAGATGTTATCATGAATGAAAGAATTGAAACAACAGAACCAAGAGCTAAAGAAGTTCGTAAATTCGTTGATAAAATGATTACTTATGGTAAAGATGGTTCTTTAGTAGCAAGAAGAAAAGCTTTAGCATTCTTACACAATGATACAGTAGCAGTTAAAAAAGTATTTGATGATTTAGCTCCTCGTTACGCTAATCGTAATGGTGGTTATACAAGAATACTAAAACTTACTGAACGTCGTGGAGATGATGCTTTAATGGTTATTTTAGAATTAGTTGAAGGAGATGCTAAATAAGCATCTTTTTTTTGAGAAAAAATAATTATACGAATAATCTATCAATAGTCCAAAATATTGTAAAAAATTGGAAATTGTGTTATTATTTTATAGGTAGTATAGAAAATAAGGAGTGATATGTTTGTTTAATGTTATAATATGTGATGATAACGACAATGATAGAAAAAGTATAGCTAATTTAGTAAAAAAATTTATGCATAAAAATAATTTAGAATATCAAATACATTTATATGATGATTATAATGAAAAGTTTTTAAGTCTAATGGATAAAAAAATGTCATTTAAAATATATTTATTAGATATTGAAACTCCAACATATTCAGGTATTGATATAGCTCGTAAAATAAGAAAAAAAGATATAGATAGTGTAATAATATTTTTAACAGCACATGAAGAACTTGGAAATGTAGTATTAAAGAATGATATAATGTTTTTATCATTTATAAATAAATTTGATAATGTAGAAAGTAGACTAAATTCATCTTTAGAAAATGCAATAAATCAATTTAAAGATAAAAGAATGATTAGATTTAATGATAGAAACGTTGTATATACAATAGATATGAATGATATATTATATATAACAAAAGACAGTTTTGAAAGAAAAACAATAATTAAAACTGATTATTCTGAATTTAAAGTAAATAATCCATTAATAGAAGTGGTAGGTATGTTAGATTCGAGGTTTGTACAGTCACATAGATCTTGTTACATAAATAACTCACGAAAAGTTAAAGTAGATAAAGCAAAGAGAATTATAACATTTGATAATGGGGAAGAAATAGATTTGCTATCAGATAAATTTAAAAAAGAGGTAGCAAATGGATAAATTAATACAACTATTACTAAGTGGTGTAATTATAACTATTTCAAGTCTATATATATCATGTAAATTATTAGATAAAAAAATAGATTTTAAAAATATTTCAGCATATTATTTAATACCTCTGATATATTTATCTATTGTTTTTAATTATATGTATAATAATCAATTTATTAGAATTTTAACTATATCAATATTGTTAGGAATATTTTTTAAAATACTATTTAAAGAAAAAACAAATAGAGCATTGATTTGCTCTATCGTATTACACTTGATTTATATGATATCTGAAATAATATTTGCATTAATAATAACTTTTGTTTTTGATATGAGTTCAAATGATATTATGAACACACAATTTGGGACTGTTTTAGCTAATTTTATAATATCATTTTTATCAATAATTTTAGCTAATATTAAATATGTGAAAATATTTTATAATTTTTTTGTGCAAATTACTAACAAAGTTAAAAATACACAGATAATTGCTGCTGCAATATTTATTTCAGCCGTAGCTAATATTTTGGCTATGATTAATTATTATAAAGTACAATTTGGATATTTACTTATATTTAATGCTTTTATGACATTAGGATGTTTTGGTATTGTTTTATATTCTCTAAAAACGAAGAATAGTTATATTGAGGTAAACAATAAATATAGTACAACATTGAATAGTTTGAAAGAATACGAAGATATTTTAAATAAGTATAGAGTATCTAACCATGAAAACAAAAATCAATTATTAACTATAAGGAATATGCTTCCAAAAGAAGATAAAAAAATAATTTCTTATATTGATAAAATTTTGGATAATAAACATAAAGATAATGATAAGGCGATGAGAAAAACAGCAGTTATACCAGCTGGAGGTTTGCGAGGATTAATATATTCTAAGATACTTGTTATGGATGAAAGAAAAATACATTATGATTTAGATTTTTCAAGTAGTATTAAAACAGTTGATCTTATAAATAATATAGATGAATCTACTATGCTCGACATATGTACTGTAATAGGTGTTTATGTAGATAATGCAATAGATGAGGTCACAAACCTTGAAGAAAAAAATATTTGTATTGAAATGTATTTAGATGAAAAGGATTTAATAATAGCAATTTCAAATAATTATGGGCATACTATTGATATAAGTAAATTAGAAGAAAAAGGTTATACAACTAAAGACAATGGTCATGGATATGGTTTACCTTTAACAAGAGAAATAATTAATAATAATAGTAGATTACAAAATGAAAAAAGAATATCTAAAGAAATATTTACACAAATATTAAAAATTAGAATGTAAAATAAAAAATCAGATTAGCGCACAGTCTGATTTTTATTTATATAGTATAATTATTTAATTAAACTTTTTGGACATTCTGGTTCATCTATAACCCATAACAAACAAGCTTGACTTCCAGCATTAGCAGCACCTAATCCTAACATAGCTAATAATTTTGCAAACATACTAATCCTCCTTCCTACTATTATATTTAAACAATTAAGTTTAAACCTTATTTATTAATTCTGGATGTTTCTTTAAATATGAAATGTAATTATTATATGGCAGCTTAAATAATTTATATATTAATGGAGATATAAAGAAACATTCCAAAATTATCGAAAAAATTAGACAATTTGATATAAAACTATCATTTATAATAATTGCTATACAAAAATATATAGTTGAAATAATTGTTGATAATATTTTATATATCAATCTTCTTTTTTTATTTATAATAGGTCTTTTGTAAGTATCTGCAGGTGAGTTTTTAAATATCAATATAGTATATATTATTCCTATAATAATTTTTAAATAATTATCAATACTTATATATATACATATAAGTGGTATGCCAACAAAAGATATCGTAGAACTTAATAAACATATCCAACTCTTTGTAGCATGTAAGCCAAAAGCCGTTGTTCTTATAATATTAAAGAATATCATAAATATTAAAACCTCTTTAAATATATTTAATAATATTGCTAAAACTAATATAATTATTATTTTAGAAATAGTAAGATATATTCCAACGAGCCCATATTCTATTTCTTTCAATTTAGTATTACTATAATTATTGTGTTTTTTTATATAATTCATACAATTTTTTATTATAAAATTTTTCATATAACTAACTTCCTCTACAGTTGATTTTAATATATAATTTTAATAAATTAAATAGAAAATGTACGAATTGGCATATTTATGACACCACATCTAATTTTGTGCAGTATTATTTTGCACGTTTTTCTATTTCACGCACATATTTCCAAGCTTCATACAAAACTACTTAAAATTGATATTTTAATGTGGTAAAATATACTTGTTTTCCTAAAGTACGTCAACTAGGGCGCAAGTATTGTCGAACTTTTGGGAACGAAGTTAAATTATTTGTAGTTGGTTTTATGATATACTTAAGTTGTAAAAAGGAACTAGAAGGGAGATGTAGATGTGATTACAGGAAAAGTAAAATGGTTCAATAATGAAAAAGGCTTTGGATTCATTGAATACAATGAAAAGGAAGATATATTTGTTCATTATTCAGCAATTCTTTCTGAAGGCTATAAAACTTTAGTAGAAGGCCAATATGTAAAATTCGATTTGGTGAGAACTGATAAGGGATTACAAGCTAAAAATGTAATAGAAATAAAAACTGCTCTTGTTTAGCAGTTTTTAATTTTTTAAATTTCACTTTCTTTTCATTTAAAAATTTAAATATTTATGTTATAATGAATTTAGAAAGGATTGATGATATGAAATTTAATATTCATGGAAAAAAGATTGATGTAACTAATTCAATTAAAAGTTACATAGAAGAAAAGATAGGAAGGTTGGATAAGTATTTTGAAAATCCTGATGATATAACAGCAACTGCTCTTATTAAATTAAGAGGAAATGACCAAGTAGTTGAAATAACTATTAATGGTAATTCATTTATTTTAAGAGGTGAAGAATCACATAAAGATTTATATGCTGCTATTGATAAAGTGTCAGATAAAATAGAAAGACAAATTAGAAAAAATAAAACAAGATTAAAGAAAAAAGTTAACAAAGATATAGTTAAAGGATTTGCTTTAAATTTTGAAGAAATAGAACAAAATGATGATGTGATAGTAAGAAGAAAAACTATAGAAGATAAACCAATGAGTGAAGAGGAAGCAATTCTTCAAATGGAACTTTTAGGACACGAATTTTTTGCTTTTAAAAATGTTGAAACAAAAGATGTTAACATCATTTATAAAAGAAAAGATGGAAACTATGGAATTTTGGAAATAAAATAGGCAAATAAATGCCTATTTTTTAAATTATACTATTATTTTTGCTTCATTTTTGATAAAATATATATGTATACAAAAGGAGAATGACAAATGAAATTATTTAAAAGTATTTTTAATCATGAGTATAAAGAATTAGAAAAATTCAAAAAAATTGCGGATGAAGTAATTGCACTTGATGATGAATACTCAAAGTTATCGGATAAAAAGTTGAAAGCTAAAACAAAAGAGTTTCAAAAAAGGTTGACTGATGGTGAGACATTAGAGGATATCAAAGTTGAAGCTTTTGCAACTGCACGTGAAGCAGCTTACCGTGTTATAGGTGAAAAACCATATTATGTACAAATAATAGGTGGTCTTGCAATTCATTATGGTAATATAGCCGAAATGAAAACAGGTGAAGGTAAAACTTTAACTTCAACTATGCCAGCATACTTAAATGCTTTAACAGGTGAAGGAGTTCACATTATTACAGTAAATGAGTATTTAGCAGGCCGTGATGCTAACTGGATGGGAGAAATATATAGATTTTTAGGTTTAACAGTTGGTGTTAACTATAGAGAACTTACTCCATCTGAGAAAAAAGAGGCTTATAATTGTGATATTATGTATTCTACAAATAATGAAATTGGATTTGATTATTTGAGGGATAATATGGTAGTAAAAGCAGATGATAGGGTTGCTAGACCATATAACTTTGCTATTATAGATGAGGTAGATTCAGTATTAATAGATGAAGCAAGAACTCCATTAATTATTTCTGGTGGATTCATGAAATCGGCAAACTTATATATGCAAACTGATAAGTTTGCTAAAAGTTTAAAAGAAAACGAAGGATATATATATGATGAAAAAACTAAAGCTGTATCATTAGATCAACTTGGTATTGAAAAAGCAGAAAAAGCATTTGGGGTAGAAAACTTATATGATATAAAACATACTAGTTTAGTTCATTTTATTAATCAAGCATTAAAAGCTAATTATGCGATGAAAAATGATGTTGATTATGTAGTAAATGATGGAAAAATTATTATAGTAGATCCTTTTACAGGAAGACTTATGCAAGGTCGTACATATTCAGATGGGTTACATCAAGCAATAGAAGCCAAAGAAGGTGTACAAATAAATGAGGAAACTAAAACATTAGCTACAATAACATTCCAAAATTTATTTAGAATGTATAAGAAATTATCTGGAATGACAGGTACTGCTAAGACAGAAGAAGAAGAGTTTAGAGATATATATAATATGTATGTTATTACAATTCCTACTAATAGACCTGTTATTCGTAAAGATTATGGAGATTTATTATTTGCTACAAAAGAAGGTAAATATAAAGCAATAGTAAATGAAATTATCGAAAGACATAAAACTGGTCAACCTATATTAGTTGGTACAGTAGCAGTAGAGACAAGTGAATTATTAAGTGAAAGATTAAAGAAGGCTCATATACCACATGAGGTATTAAATGCTAAAAACCATGCTCGTGAAGCTGAAATAATAGCGCATGCTGGTGATAAAGGATCTGTTACAATAGCTACTAATATGGCAGGCCGTGGTACAGATATTAAACTTACAGATGAAGTAAAGGCACTTGGAGGATTATTTGTAATAGGTACCGAAAGACATGAATCTAGACGTATAGATAATCAGTTAAGAGGACGTTCAGGAAGACAAGGAGATCCAGGAGAAAGTCAATTCTGTGTATCATTTGAAGATGACTTAATGGTAAGATTTGGTACAGATAGAGCAAAATTAATACTACAAAGAGTAGGCTTTAGTGAAGATGTTTCAATAAGAAATAAAATGTTATCTAATTCAATAGAGTCAGCTCAAAAAAGAGTTGAAGGAAACAACTTTGATATGAGAAAAACTTTACTTGAGTATGATGATGTTATAAATGAACAACGCGTAATAATTTATGAAAAAAGAAATCAAATATTAGATATGGAAACAATTCATCCATTAATACTTGAAACTTTTAGAAATTATGTTGAAGATGTTGTATATTCTCATTTAGGTGAAGATAATTCATTAAGTAGAAATGATAAATCAGAAATACTAGAAGCAATAAATGATTTAATAAAAAACAAAATAACATTTGATGAAATAGAATATAAGAACTCAGATGAAATAGTAGAATATATTTATCAAAAACTGCTATCAGAATATGAAGATAAAGTTAAGAAAATACCAAAAGAAATTATAGATGAATTTGAAAAAGCAATTGTTTTAAGAGTTATAGATACTCATTGGATGGAACATATCAACACAATGTCTCATTTAAGAGAGGGAATTCATTTAAGAAGTTATGCTCAAAACAATCCATTAGTGGCTTATAAGACAGAAGGATATGCTTTGTTTGATGAATTACTTGCTAAAATAGATGATCAAGCAACTACTTATTTATTAAAGGCTGAAGTAAGACAAAATAGCGAAAGAAAACAAGTAGAGGAAAAAGTTCAAACAAACGAAGATAAAGGTAAAACAAAAAAAGCAACTCCAAAAAGAGTAGCTAAAATAGGTAGAAATGAACCTTGTCCTTGTGGCTCTGGTAAGAAGTACAAACAATGCTGTGGTAAATAGCTTATTTTATAAGGGTTTGTACAATTGGAATTAGTCAAAAAAACACTAAATTGTGTGCAAAATCATTAAATTGTGTGCAATTTGTGTGCGAAAAATAAAAAATCATGCACACAAATCTATTTAACCCATATAAATAAAGGGTTTGTGTTATGCACACAAAATCATGAAATCAACATTCGTGTTGATTTTTTTCGTTCTCTAAAAGATTTAGAGGAGGAAAAAATTTATGGCACAAGTGAACACAATGAAAAGGGGGAATTACTATCAATACAGATTCGAAATAGCACCACAAGATGGAAAAAGGAAGTTTATTAACAAGTCTGGTTTTAAAACAAAACAAGAAGCGTATGAAGCTGGTATGAAGGCATATAACGAATATACAAATACTGGTAATGTTTTTAAACCATCAACAGTATCATTTTCTGATTATCTTGATTATTGGATGAAAATGTATTGCAACATTAATTTAAGATACGCAACTATAATTACCTATGAGAATATTATTAAAAATCATATAAAACCTAGATTAGGATTTTATAGATTATCACAAATAACGTCAGCAACGATACAAGAATTTATAAATAATATTTATGTAGAAAAAGGATTTTCTAAAAGTTTTTTACGAACAATTTTAAAAGTGTTAAAAGGAGCATTAGGATATGCAACTGATGTAGTTGGATTCATTAAAATTAATCCTGCATTAAAAGTCAAAATACCAAAGTATGATGCACCCCAAACTGATCCTGCACATATATTTACACCAGAAGAAATAGAGATTATTTTTAATAGGTTTAGAAATAGCCATACTATCTATTATGCTTTTTTAACTGCATATTATACTGGATTACGTATATCAGAGGTATTTGGATTAACATGGGAAGATATAGATTTTGAAAACAAAACATTGAGAGTAGATAGAAATATTATCAAAAAAAATCAATCTGGTGGAACAAAAAGGAGATTGATAGAAGGAAATTCAACCACAGTTTGGTATTTTGGCAATTGTAAAACTCCATCAAGTCATAGAGTAATTGAAATTGGTGATACATTATTAAATGCTCTAAAAGAATTTAAATATGAACAAGAAATATTTAGAGAACAATATGGTGATTCATATATGAAACATTATGCTAAGGAAGTTATGAATCCTTACACGAATAAACCAGAAACAAAAATAGTAAATGCTTATGCAGAAATTGATGTAGCATTACCAGAAGTTCATCTAATATTTGTAAAGAACAATGGAGTATTTGAAGGGACAGATACATGTAAACATCCATTTAAAGTAATACATTATGAATTAGGTATACCTTGTAGATTTCATGACTTTAGAGATACACACGCTACAAGATTAATTGAAGCTGGTGCTGATATAAAAGCAGTATCAAAAAGGTTAGGACATAGCACAATAGAAACTACATATAATATCTATGTTCGTGTGACTGTTAAGATGGAAGAAGAAGTTGTAAGTAAATTTGAAGATTATGCAAATTCGTTAGAAATTTCAATTTTAAAAAAGCAAAAAGAACTAATGCAGGAATACTGATAACACATGTTATTTATATTAATTGAACTGATAATCCAGTTCTTTTTTTATGTCGTAAAACAGAAAGGATGATGTAAAATGGCAGTGTTTAAAATAGAAAAACAGAAGAATTATACTGTTATGAGCAATTATCATTTACAAGATAGAAATTTATCATACAAAGCGAAAGGATTATTATCATTCATGCTTAGTTTACCAGAGGACTGGGATTACTCTTTGAATGGTTTAGTTGCTGTTAGTAAAGAAAATAAGAAAGCAATTAGAAATATATTGAGTGAATTAATAAATAAAGGATATGTGGTAAGAGAACAAGGAAGAGGAGAAAAAGGATATTATAAGTATGATTACATAATTAGAGAAATTCCTGTTAATGTATTAGAGAAAGATCATCCAGATACCCAAAAGGGAGATGCCGTTAAAGGAGATACCGAAAAAGGCACACAAATAAATACTAATAAAGAAAATACTAAAGAACAAATAGATAAAATAGATAAAACCATAAATGAAAAAAAACCTTTAAAATTAGACAATTTAAAATCAAATAAGACACACCATTCTATTACAAAAGATTTGATTAAAAGAAATTATTTAAAAGATGATGATATAGAACTGTATAAGTATGATAAACTATTTAAACAGTTATTAAAACAATATGAATTTACAAATATAGTGACAATAACGCATTACATTACATCAAGTGTGGTTAAAAGACATTTTTTAGATGAATATAATGAGATTATAGATAATAAATTTGGATACTTAAAAAAATCTATCATAAACAATATTGATAGATTTAATAAAAATGAAATAGAATGGGATGAAGAATTGGGATGGTTTAAGGAAAAAGAACAAGACTATGATAGGGATTTTTATGATGAATATGAAATATCGTATTAAAAAATAAAAAATATGTATTATTGCATATTTTTCATATTTTTAATTATTATGTCTAAACTTTTTAGAGTTTTTTTATCAACTTCTAAAATAATGCTATGTAGAATTTTTAATTCTTCAACATCTAATTTTTTAATATTATCGGATATAAGAGCAATCATTTTGTCTTTATCAGTATACGTTTTTGGTTTTACTTCACCATTTTGGTATGCAGTTTGATATTCAATAATTTTTTCTTCTAGTTCAGGCAAATCCATACACATACCATTTGCTATAAGCCCTAAAATTACACCAGATATTCCTATCTTACCATATTTATTATTTAGTAGTTTACTTAATGTTGCTTTGTTTACTTTTGATTTTCTCCCGAATTCTGATAAACTCATACCATGCAGTTCTAAATATTCAATCAAAATCAGTCTTACAGCAGATTCCCTACTCATCATTTATCTCCTTTCATAAAAAATTAACTTCAATATTATTTTACTATTTTTTTCTAAAAATGTCTACTAGTATAAACAATATTATAGCAAATCTTATACTATATCGTTTATACTAGTAGACAAATTGACATATTTTTGATAAAATATTTCTTATATAACGTAGTTATATTTTTGCAGTAGGAGGTTGTATAAGATGATATATATGATTAGGGTGATGTTTTCATCCTGACTTATAGTAAGAAAGGCAGGTGAAATTTTGTATAGACGACAGTCTTCAGTAGGACAAGTAAAAAGTATTAAAATTCTCGTAGTAGAAGGTGAGAAAGATTTTACTTTATCTACCCAGTTGGATGATGAATCTACGATTCGAATATTAGAGGTGTGTCTAAATAAACTTAGGGATAAAACATCACTAAATGTAGTGCCAATTATGGGAAAGGAAAGTATATATGATCAAAGAAAAAAGAAATGAAGTAGAAGTAGTTTTAGCAGTAATAAAGGAATATCTAAATGAGGAAAAAGATATGCCTTGTGAAGTAATGAAATATGTTGTACAAGAATTAAATAAATTAGAGGAAAATTACAATAAAACTATTAATGATTTAATGAATTGTAATTCTTTGGTAGTAAAAATGGAGCAATTATTTAATTTAATTGGTGCTATCGGTACTATTTCAATTGAAGACGAAGATAAACTAGATAAAACATTAGTTAATTTAGAAAATTATGTTAAATCTATAAGGAATTGAAATTAGTATCGGCTGTATAGAAAAACTATACAGCAATTTATTTGAATGTGATTTTTTTAATAGGGTATTGACTTTTATAAAAATAAAGGTTATTATTTTAATAGAAAGTGTTTACTAGTGTAAACGACTTTAGAAGTGGTTTGGAGGTGGTGTGGTGTAATGTTAAAAGTAGTTTGAAGTGTTTTTATGTAGTAAATTTCTAGCAGTATATATTTTATTTTTTTTAATCATATCGTTTACTAGTGTAAACATTGTATTAAAAAAGTAAAGTGAGGTGATAGTGATTTTTAAAGAAAAAGAAAGATATCGCATTTATAATGCATTATCTGAAGATCACGGCTATTTTCTTACCATCATTAAGATTTGCAATAATACTATTTATTACTTATTTGATGGTATTGATGAGGTTAAATGTTTTGATCTCCGAAGTGACTTTGCAGTAGATTTAATAAAGGTAGTTTAATTTAGTTCATCAGTTTTATGAGAGGAGCAACTGTTATGAGATTTTCTGATGATAATACTGTCATTCCTAAATGGATTTTGTATCATCTGAGAAAATATGGGAACTGTTGCTGTGGTAGAGAAATAGTAAAAAAATTAGGAAGGGAAAAGATTTTACAATTATTAAGAAAAGAGGGGTATCCTTGTATATTACGAATTGTATATGATGATATGTTTCATAAACCCAGAAGAAAAGTAAAATATCCTCGTGATGCTTATTATATTTTAGAGATTGAATGTGTAGTTAAGAGTTATTTTATATGAATGAAATTAGAAGAGGAAAGGTATATGATGTAGAATTAAAAAATACATCATCACATGTTCAGTTCGGAAGACGTCCATGTTTGGTTGTTCAAAATAATTTAGGAAATACATTTTCTCCTACAATCATTGTTGTCCCATTAACAACTAAACTCAAAAAAACACATTTACCTGTTCATGTTATAACTGCTAAAAATCAAATGGCATTATGCGAGTGCGTTTTAACTATTTCAAAGGAGCAAATAATTTCTTATATTAAAACTTTAGATGAGAAAACTATGAAACTAATAGACAGAGCTTTATCCATTTCGTTGGAATTAGAAAAGGAGGGAACAGTATTAAAAAAGTAAAACAAATTTATGAAGATTTGTGTAGTAAAAGTTCTGAGAAGTATTGGTGTGACGAAGGAAATAATAAAAGAATGAGAAGTTATTATAAGTTATCTAAAATATTAAAAGTAATCAAATACTTATTAATATTAGGGTTAATATTTTATTTTATAATATTAGCAACAAATAGTATCTTCTGCTTATTTGATAAATATATCTGTTGTGAAAAAGAACTAACATTGTTAAGCTATGTTGATTTTAAAAAGTTTATTTTAGATATTTATATTGTCACTTTTATTATAACTTTATTTGTAGTTCTATATTTAAGTAGAAAACAAAGATATTCATTAAATAAAATTTTCTGTATTTTGGTGAGTGGTTTGTTATTTCTACCTGTTAGTGCATTGTTAATTTATAACTTTGTAGCGTTAAAAAGTTTAATGAGTAGTTTTTATTTATTAGTAGTATTTAGTGTTTTAATGATTATAATCAATCAATTAACAAACAGAATTGATAGATTATATGATATAGCAGTAGGTAGTAATGAAATAAAAGAAAGGAAAGGAAAGAAAATATGCAAGGAAAAGTAAAATGGTTTAGTAGTGAGAAAGGATATGGATTCATATCATCAAATGAAAAGGAGCAAGATATATATGTTCATTTTTCAGATATTGTGATGAAAGGATTTAAAACATTGGATGAAAATGATATAGTAGAATTTGATTATGATGAAGAGATGAATAAAGCAGTAAATGTTCACAAAATCTCAGTTTCTGAAGAAAATGACGAAACAAAGAGTGAATAATGAAACTATTTGATGATATAATAATATCAAAGATAGATTTGGATAGAACATCACAAAACGGAAAGGAAATTTGTGATCTATATCAACCGTTAGTAGAAAAAAGATTAAAACAAGCAATGAACACCCCATTTAATTCAGCAAGTTTTGTTATGTTTTCAGAAAATAAGAAAGGTGGCAATTCTTCAGAAGTTAAATTGTTAGATCGTTTATCTTGGATTGATGATCAAACAGGAAGTTATATCCGTAATGTATTGAAGATTCAAAAAAAGGATAAAACAATTGGTGAATTTTTAAAGTGGAAATGTTTTTATGGATTAAGTGATAGAGAAATATCTAATAAAATCCAAAAAGATGAAAGAACAGTTAGAAGATATAAAGCACGAGCGTATTATTATCTTGCTGTTTATTCAAATCAGGTTGAGTTTATATATGAGAAAACATATCATTTTCAACTTGATTAAATAGAAGTATTTATTAATGTGGATTCTTCCACATTAAAGACATAAGAAGTTGGAGGAGTAAAATGAAGAAAAAAGTAGTTTTAGTAATTATTTGTTTAATAGTTGTATTTTTAGTAGGATTATTATTTGTAATACACAAAGAATCTAATACAATTATTTTAAAAAAAGAAGAATTTATTTATGAATTAGGAGAGGAAATAAGTGCAGATGTATCTAATTATATTAAAGATGCTGATTCTATTAAGAATATAACAGAATATAAAATTGTGACAGATGATTTTAAAATTGTTGATAAAAAGTTAGTTATCAACAATGATAAACCTACTGTTGGTGATTACAATATTAATATTGTGCATAAAAACGTATCTAAAAAAGTGATTATTAAAATAGTTGATACTACTTCTCCAGAGTTCACCACTTTTGAAGAAAATATTAAAATAGAACAAACTTCAGAAGAAGTAGACTTACTAAAATATTTTGAAGCAACTGATTTAACTGAAGTTAAAATTACAATAGATGGTGAGTATGATTTGACTCAAGAAGGGGACTATGATATTAACGTGATTGCAACTGATGCAAACGGAAATAAGATTAGTAAAAAAGCGACAATAACAGTTTATAAAAAAGAGGTAGCAAAGGAAACACCTGTTATCAAACAGGATAATAATATATCTAATAATAAATCATCAAACAATACGACAACAACTAAACCTGAAACTCCTTCGGTAAGATATAGAAAAGATGTTTCTGATTCATATATTGTGCAAATCAATGCTTATAGAAAAGCAAATGGATTGAATGAATTACCAGTCACAGCTGAAGCACAAGCAGAAGCTGATAAAAGATCAAAAGAATTATCTACTTATTATTCTCATGATGGTGTTGGATATGGCTTTGGCGAGATAATAGGAAATGGTTCAATAGGAGTGGATTTTATAACTGCATGGAAGAATAGTCCTTCACATAATGCAACAATGTTAAGAGATCATACTGTTGCAATAGCAGCTAGTATATATGAATGCAATAATCATTGGTATGCAGTAGTGTCATTTAGAACAGACTATTAACAATACAAAAAAGTAATAAAATCGTAAATTAATAATTTATACAAAATAAATTTTGAATATGTAAATTTACAAATAAAACAAAAGGATTAAATAATTAATCTATTTAATCCTGAACTAGCGATTGATTAATATATTATTATTTTGAATTATTAGAACTATTGTTATCTAATAATTCTTTTTTTCCTTTTTTTAAATATGTTGAGTAATTTGGGACATCTTTTTTGTTTTTATAAAAACTACAATTTTTACATTCCTTTGTACTTAGTGCATTACAAACAGATTCATTAACTCTTGCAAAGCAATCAAGTTTATCATTTTCTGCATTCATTATTTCTTCTCCTTCCTACTGACGCAAAGCTTTTAAAAAATCTCTAGCTTTATCTTGAATTTTTTCAGTTTTTTCAATTAACATTTCTAATTGTATTGTACACATATCTTTCATTCTTGAATCAACATTAAAGTTAAAAATATAATATAAACCAAATGACGCATAATTACACATACAAATTAAAATTAAAATGTTATATATATTTTCAACATCTTTTTTTCTTTTTAAATTAAAATTGCAAACATCAACATTATGGTTTTTAAAAAAATTTATAATCGTATCAGTTTTATAAACAAACTTTAATATATCACAAAATCCATAAATACAAATTTTCTTAATATTAAATTGATAATATGGAATAAAATCATTATTACCTATATATTTTTTTGATAATAAAAGTTTTGAAGATTTGGGGTGTATTAGCATATATTCAATTATTGTGTCTTTTTTTCTAACCGTCCAAAAGTCTGTATTTATGCAATTTATAACATGGTATAATACTTCAATAAAATGTTCTTCAGTAGTTAAATATCCTTTTTTTACAAGGCATGTAGTATTTGGGATTATGTTAATATCATCCATTTGTTTTATTACAGAGTCCAATTTATTATTTGTTATCAAAAAATACATTAATGTACAATATTCATTTTGTTCTTTATTTAATATTTGTTTAAGTTTTTCTTTTCTTTTTTCTAATATTTTGTTTTCCATATAATTCTTCATTGTCCTTGATGGCAAATAGAGTCATATCAAGTTTAAAATTTAAATCTTTGATAGTAATTTGAGTTTTAAAATAAGAATTATTGTATGGTTCTAAGTATAAAAAGTATTTACCTTTGTCTTTAATTATTTTAAGGTTATAGTTTTTATTTGAGTATTTAATTCTAAAACAATTATAAGAAATATAACTTACTCCATATCCTTTACTGCTAATATCATTATTATTTAAATACTTAATTATCATCTTATTATAAATAAACTTTTTGATCATAATTTACCTCACTAAAATTTATCACCCACACAAGTCGTGAGGGTTAGACCTTTTTCAAGGTGTATTTAAGGTATAATTAGCACATATTATGTATAGAGTGGGGTGATAAAGTGAAATTACAAGCTACTGATTATACAACCGAAGAAATTATTAAGATTTTGAGAGAGTGAACTGGACTAACTCAAAAGGATTTCGGAAAAACAATTAGCAGATCTGAACGCAGTATTCAATCTTTAGAATCTGGCGATAGACATTGTACCGTTGACACTTTATTACAAATAGCAAGAACTCATAACATAAAAATAGTAATAACGAAAGATGCTTCTAAGTAGAAGTGTTTTTTTATACCTTTTTATTTTAACGAACATTCACCTCCTAACTTAACTATTTAAAATATAGCAAAAAAATACAGCACAAGACAAGAGTTTTAATTCTTTTTTGTACTGCTAAATTTTCTCACTATATAAAAAGTTTAACGCATAGCGTCCCAAAAGTCAAGAATTAACTGTATTTAATTTAAAATTATATATAGGTGATACAATGACTTTAAGGTATGAAGAATTAAGATTGGATATGGAAAAGAAGCAAGGAGATATAGCCGAAATTCTATCAGTTAAAAGAAATACTTACTCTAAATGGGAAAACCTTATTAATGATATGCCGTTAGAAAAATGCAATGAACTTGCTAATTACTATAAGACAACGCTAGATTATGTTTTAGGTCTATCAAATGTAAGAAAATATATAGATACACCGTTGTTGATAGATTGGAAACTAGTTTCTGAAAGATTAACCGAATTACGTCATTCTAAGAATTTAACAGAAACGGAATTAAGTAGTAGAATAGGTTTTGCTCAAACAACATATTCACATTATGAAATTGGAAAAAGAAGACCTACCACAATGAAATTATTATCAATAGCACAATACTATAATGTTTCTATTGATTATATTGTTGGTAGAACAAATAAAAAAAGTATAATTATTGAATAAAAATAGCACTGAAAAAGGTGCTATTTTTCAGTGGTGGTGGTTCGTGTTTATTTTTTCGTAAAAAGCATAAACTAGAAATGGTGATGTTAGTTGAATACGAACCACGTCTGTAAAATATTAGGTGTTAATGTTAAATATTATAGATTTAAACTTGGTTATACTCAAGAAAAGTTAGCAGAATTATGTGATCTCAGTCCGAGATATATTAGCGATATAGAGAATTTCAAAGGAAATATTCCAATGAACACATTAGAAAATTTGGCTTTTGTTTTGAAAGTAGAACCATACATATTATTAAAAGAACATAAGCATCGTAGTTTACCAAAAAGAGTTAATATGAAAGATTAATTCTTTTTTTTGCTTTTATTTATATAAAAAATAAATATAGAAATGACAGTTCGTGTAAAATTTTGGCTATATAGGCATTATCCAACTAAAATTAAAACTTTTTGTGATATAATTATATCAAGAGTAGTTTTGCTCATAGATGGGATGATAATTATGGATTTATTGGAAAGAATAAATAATTGTAGTGATGATGAATTAACTTCAATAATAGATACAGCACTTCAAAGTGCAATAAACAATTCAGATAAAAAAGAAAGGTTAGGTTTTACTGATGGAGGAGCAGCAACAGCAAAAATTCCATCACATAAGGGATTTATACCACCTGATTCAAGAATAAAGTATAGTAATTTATCAATGAATATGTATTCGATGAAAACAACTGATTATATTTATGAATTTGCAAATTATGTTAAAAGAAATAAGATAAGCAATAAAGGTACATTAGTTAAATATATAGAAAATTTTATAAATGGATACTTCGGAATTTCAAATGGTACTGATATGAGAGATGCGTATTTTGATCAGATCGCCTTTCAGACTACAACAACAGATGATGAATATTTTGAAAAACTAGACAATTTAGAAATAGGTGATTTAAAAGGTAAAAATATTGCTATGTGTACGGAGAGAGCTGCTATTGCTCAAAACTTATTATCGTTATTTGGATTTGATGTTTACTATTGTATGGGCTGTGTTAGTAATAATGGTAGAGAAGAATCACATTGCTTTAATATTGCTCGTGCAAAAGATACTTTTATGTTATTAGATTATAGTTTGCCAGTACCTGTATTTGAAAATGGTCGTGCTATTGATTATGCTCCATTTCAAGGAAGTATTGGATTAGATGAATTGGAAGATGTATTAGTAAATGGCTTGAATAAAGATTTCCCATCTTATGAATATATTAGAACTCCACAGGGTATTAAAAGGGTGGCTACTGGAGAATTAAGAACATATAATGTTGGAAGTATGACTTTTGAGCAAACACAATCTAAAAGTAGATAGGAGATGTAATGTGTATGACTACTACCATATATTTAATAAGACATTCTGAACCATTTAAAACTCATATAGGTAGTGTTAATACTACGGAATCAATATTATTAGAAAATGAAAAAACACCATTGAGTATTGATGGTGAAAAAATGGCAGAAAAGTTTTCACTTCTACCTGAGTTTAAAGATTTAGATGTAATCTACTCCTCTAACTATGCAAGAACAATGTCTACTGCAAAATATTTTGCACATAATAACAATTTAAAAGTTAATATAGATGAAAGATTTAACGAAAGAATACATGGTGTAGATACTTGGAATGAATTGCCTATTAATTTTGAAGTGAATCAATTGCGTAATGAAAATTATAAAATTGGTTATGGAGAATCTAAAAAAGAGGTACAAGTACGAATGTATTCAGCATTAGTTTCACTAATAAGCAGATATAAAGGAAAAAGAATTGCAATTATATCACACGCAACAGCAATTACATTTTTATTAAGTATGTTTGGTGAAGTTGCATATAATGGTGATTATACTTATAAATATAAAGAAATAGAATATTTTAATGGTGATTGGAATTATTTAGAAACTTTTAAATTGGAATTTGATGAAAATAACGTCTTACAAAAGATAACTAATATAAAAAATAATAATTAAACAAAATTTATAGAGGACTTGGAATTTTTTTCAAGTCTTTTAATTTATATATGATTCTTATTTTTTATTTGAATTAATTTATAGATTTTTTATAAAGAACTGTCAGTTCTACAAAAATAGTGTCAAAACTGTCAAATGCAAGTGTAAAATTGAACTTTATATGGTATAATTATATATGATAGACAGCGTAGAAAAAATATGTATCAGAAGGAGGTGTGGTATGAATGAAGCAGAATTAAATCAAAAGTTGGAAACAATTGTTAAACTTGCTCAATCAAAAATAATAACTTTTTTAAGTGATTATACAAATGAGAATATAATTAATAAAGTTAAAGAAGTATTTGATAAGAATCCAGTTATTCTAGGAAATATTGAAAAGAAAGTTAGTGAATTTGGCAAAACTACAACAATAGGTGGGTTAGCATCAGAGTCTGATATAGCAATTTCAAAAGATGATGTGATGAGGTTTAGTTTAGATGAAGAGTATGAAGTTGATAGAATGTTAGGAACAATAATTCATGAATATGCTCATCAGTTTCGTAAAATGAATTCACAATATGGAAATATGTTTGAAGAATCATTTGCAACAATTTTTGCAGAAACATGCGTTAACTATTCTAAAATGAAAAACATTGAAACTCATCCTCAAAGTGAAAGATTTCAAATACAAACTTCTGTTGAATACACAAAGGCAGAATCACAAGTTAGAGGATTGATGTTTGTTTTAAGGGAAAGAAACATGGATATTAACTTAATGTTAGAATATATATTAGGAAATGAGAAATATTTTCAACAAGTATGTTCTCAGGTGTTTGGACAAGGTTTTAACGATTATTACAATGAAGCAATCAATTTGCAAGAAAATAAACAATATTCAAATAAGTCTGAGAAATTATTAGTTGAATTATTAGCAAATTATATTAAAAACAATGATATAAGTGTTAAAAAATATTATCAAGGTACTCAATTAGATGCAACAAATTTGTATTCAACTGGTAGTCCTATTTTTGTTGAAAGTGTAGTCAATGCTGGACAATCTTCTTTAAGACCAGAAGAACAAGATTTATTTCGTTATTTTGAATACTCTACAAAAGTAAATAGAGAAGAACAACAATTTGTTGTTGACGAAAAAAGAACGAGAATACAAAATATGATAAGTCAAAAGTATGGATTAGTAGGAAAAACTCCAGAACAATTACATGAAACATTAATGGATCTTTGTTCTGATTATATCCAATTTAAAAGTCGCACAGATGATGAAAGAATGATTTATTTTGATGAAATAAAGAAAATAATTCCTAATATTGAAGAATTTTCTACAACATTTAAACAGTTGAGAATTTCTGGATTAGATAATAAAATAACACAAAACTTAGATTTGAATAACATTAGTTATAGTAGTTTATTTACAGCAATGAACGGTTTAATTCCTAAAAAAGAATCAGAAACAACAAATATTCAACAAACGCCAAAACCAGATTTGATATTTTATCATGGAGGTGCTGAACCAACATTTTCGATAGATCAATTAGATGTTTTAAGAAAGTCACAAAAACAACAAACACAAAGTAATTCTTATGCAGGTTTCTATATGTATTCAGAGCAAGATAGAGATGGAGCATTTAATTATGCAGAACAAGAAAATCGTAGAAAAAATACAACTACTAAAGGTGTTGTGAAAATAGTATTGGATGGCAATGTTAATACTTATCAAGTTCCACCATTTAGTATAACTAGAATAACACAGGATCAGTTAATTCAATTGCAGCAACAAGGTTATGATTTAATAGCAGGAAAGATGTTGGGCAAAACAGAATATGTATTACTAAATAAGGGCAAAATTAAAGACATGTCTTTTGAAAGTATGGATAAGAGATATATTGATGAAAAAGAAATGACTTCATCAATTAATGATAATAATTCAATATCTAGTTTTAGAGAAGAAAGAGCATCAGAAATGGAACGAAGGAATCAAATAAGACAGCAACAATTAAGTTATGCTCAAGCAATTAAAATGAATCAAGCAGAATTTGAACAGTATTCTCAAAGTGTAGGAGGATTTAAAAAGTAATGGAAGATAATTTTATAACTAAATATGATAAATTAGATATTAATACAAAAAGAAATCAATTGAGTGATGAACTTATTATAATTAATGAGTTAATTAAAAATGTTGAGGGCAAATATGGAATAACATCAGTGTCTAAAGTAAAAAACTATGATCAAGTTGGTGATGCTCATTTAACTGAAGGAGAAATGTTAACTTTCTTTTATGAGGATGTATTTAATATTCAGCAAGAGTTAATTACATTGTTAAGTGCAATAGATAAATTATAGGTATTGACTCTCCACACGACTGAAATGTTAAACTTTAGATGGGAGGAGGAAATATTAGTAAAATAAAGGAGTAGATAATATGTACAAGATTGGTGATTTTGCGAAAATTGTAGATATTCCTGTAAGAACTTTAAGATTCTATGATCAGTATGGAGTTTTGCAACCTTCAGAAATAGACAATTTTACAGGGTATAGATATTATAGTGATGAAAATATAGTGGAATGTGAATTAATAAAATTACTTAAATCTTTGGATTTTACTCTTGAAGAAATCATACTTTATAAAAATTCTCTTGATGAAGAAGTTATAAAAAAGAAAAAGAAAGAAATAGAGGAGCGAATCTATTTACTTAAATTAAAATACAAACGATTATCAATTCTTGAAGAAGAATTAAAAAACCAAAAAGAGTTTATAAATAAAACAAAAGAGTCACCTGAGGAAAAGGTGTTAAGGAGGAAATATGAAAAAAGAAATGTTGGAAAAAGTGTATAATGCACAAAAAAATATAATTGTTTCAGGAGATATGGCAACAGGAAAAACTACTAGTGTCTTATTCCCATTAATGGATAAAATGATTGAACAACAAGAAAGTCTAATGATATTAGACTCAAAAGAAGAGTATATAAATAAATATTATAAGAATTTAAAAGAAAAGAATTACAATATTGTTGTATTAAATTTAAGAGATTTAGATAAAAGTGATGGATGGAATCCAATTCAAATTGCCTATGAATTATATAAAGATGGTAATACAGATAAAGCAATGGATTACTTAGATAAAGTAGCAAAAATAATGTTTTATGAAGAATCATCTGTTGATCCATTTTGGGCATCAGCTGCATCTGATTTCTTTACAGGAGTAGTTTTGGCATTATTTGAAGATGCAGATAAAGATGAAATTAATTTAAATAGTGTTAGTATGATGTTTGAAGGAGTTAATGAAAAATTCGGTGCAAGTGATTACTTGACAAATTATTTTAAATTAAAAGATCCAAGTTCACAATCTTATGTTTCAGCATCTACAACAGTTTTAGCCCCAAAAGAAACAAAAGGAAGTATAGTATCAGTTGCTAAACAAAGATTAAGAACCTATGTTTCAAGAGAAAAATTAAGCATATTGATGAATAAAACAACATTTAACTATAAAGATATAGCAACCAAACCAACTGCAATTTTCTTTATTGCAAAAGATGAGAGTAAATACTTAAATGCTCTAGCAGCTATGTTTATAGAACAATTATTTACTGTTTTATTTGATACGTTTGATTTTAAATCTTCTAACAAATTTAATTTTGTTTTAGATAATTTTGATATTATTGAAAAAGTAAATGAATTTACTGATATGCTAAGTTCTGGGTTATCAAAAAGAATTAAATTTACTGTTTCAACTCGTTCCTTAGAAGATCTAACTGCTAAATATGGTAATTATATTACAAAATTAAGTAATATAATATATGTTGCTTCTGGATTATTAAAAATAAAAATAGATGATAAAGATGAAACGATTGAGAATAAATTTGAAAAAATAATAGACGTTTATAATGAAGTTGATTATCCAAAATTAAACCATGTTTCAATAAAAGTTTTCGATTTAAAAAAGTTTGTAAGAGAAGCAAAGAAACAAGATATGGAAAATACTTTTAATGAATTGCCACCATTATCAAATCCATTTCCATCAATGTTAAATGAAGGCAATAAGAATATAGATGATTTATTAAAAAAAATAGATGATAAAATTGAGGAATTAGATGCTCAAGAAAAAATGTATAATATTGAACAACAAGAAGAAAAGGTCGAGTCTGAAATTGCTAAGTTTAAAATTGATGATGAAACTAAATAAGTAGGTGTGTAATAGTGATAGAAGAATATGTAAAAGATATTAAAATAAAAAATTTAGATAAATTGGCAGAATATAGAACTAAGTTATATGAAAAGCCAATATTAAAGGACTTATTTTTAGAAGTGACATTAAGATGCAATGCAAGATGTGAACATTGTGGAAGTAGTTGTGGCGACACGATTCAAAAAGATGAAATAAGTGCCGAAGATTTAAAAAATACTTTGAAAGAAATAGCAGAAAAGTATAATGCTAATGATATATTGTTGAATGTCACAGGAGGAGAACCTTTAGTAAGAAAAGATTTATTTGATATTATGAAATATGCTTCTTCACTAGGTTTTAGATGGGGCATGACAACAAATGGAATGCTAATTAATGATGAGATAATCAATAAAATGATTGAAACTAATATGGAAACTATATCTATTAGTTTAGATGGTTTAAAAGAAACACACGAAAGGTTTAGACGAGTACCAAATAGTTTTGATAAAATTATAGAAAATGTAAAAAAACTACAACAAGTACCATCAATAAAAATTGTTCAAATAACAACCGTAGCAAACAAAAAAAATCTGCATGAATTAGAAGATGTTTATAATCTTATGAAAGAATTAAATATTATTTCTTGGAGAGTAATAAATGTTGATCCAATAGGTAGAGCCAAAAATAATAAAGAGATTTTATTGGATAAAGAAGAATATAAGTATTTATTTAATTTTATCAAAGAAAAACGTGAAGAAAATATAATGAATGTAGAATATGGATGCAGTCACTACTTAGGATTGAATTTAGAAAAAGAATTGAGAGATACATACTTTATTTGTACAGCAGGATTATATGTTGCAAGTATTCTAAGCAATGGAGATATATTTATATGTCCTGATGTTGAAAGAAAAAAAGAATTTATACAAGGAAATATAAAAACGGATAGTTTTGTTGATGTATGGGAAAATAAATTTAAATTATTTAGAACAGAGAATAGAACCAAATGCAGTAAATGTGAAAAATGTTCCAATTGGAAATATTGCTTAGGAGATTCATTTCATACGTTTAATTTTGATGAAGGAAGACCTAATTTTTGTATAAAAGATATTTTTGGAGATGATAACTGTGATTTATAATAATAAACTAAAAAGAGCTAAACTTGAAAAAATTACGCAGCAATTTATTGATAATATAAATAAATTTGAAATATTTAAGATACCTGATAAATTATATTTAGACTATTTTGACCAATTAAAAAAATTATTTAATAATTATAAATTTGATGGTGATAATAGATTTTTTACTTATGGTAGATTAGATTTTTTAAGAAAAGAGTTAACTGAAAGATTGAATGATCCAAAATTAGAAAAAGAAAGTCCAAATTGGAAAGATAAATGGGATAATAGATTAGGTGCTTTTTGGGATTTATATGATTATATTAGAGGCGATAGGCATTTTACTCCAGGCAATATACCAGATGGAATGAATTTTAGAGATAGGCTAATTATGAATGACCAATACTATAAAGATGGATATATTTGTAAACAAGAAAAAGATATATTATTAGAAATGATAAATGAAATTGTTCTATTTATAGAATCTAAACAAAAGAGAAAAAATGAAACTTCTCCTGATTTAAGAAAACTAATTTTCAAAATAGAAGACCATGATTGGGGAATGAAAACAATTTATAGTTGGAACACAAAAGTATGGTATATATATGATGATTTATCAGTTGAGTTTAAAATTAGAAATGGAGAAGATAAAGTAAAATCGTATTCTCATAATATAAGTTCATTTGATTTGCAACAAATATTTAAAAATATTGAACTTGCAAAATTGAATAATCATGTTGTTGAAGCTTATGATGGTGAGGCATGGGAATTCACACAATACAAAGATAATGTCATAGTATGGGAAAGAAAATTAGAATATATATATGGTATAGAACCATTAGAAAATATATGTGATATATTATTTAATTTAGTAAAACAAGATTCTGATATATTTACTGATAATGAAATGGAGGAGAATGATATGGGATTATTTAGTAAAAAAGATAAGTATAATGTTGATGTCGAAAAAAATAGACCTCAAATTGTATATGGGATACCAGATGCTTTGAGAAAACAATGGGAGGAAGAAGAAAAGAAAAAGAAAAAGGAAGATAATAAGTATAATATAGATCCATCTGATAATGTTCCCCAAAAGGTTTATGGTGTTCCTAATTATGATTTTTCACAAGATAAAAATGAAAATAAGGAAAAGTATGATATAAATCCAGAAGATAATGTTCCAAGAGAAGTATATGGTATTCCGTCACCAATACAAAAAGAATTGGATAAAGCAAAAGATAAATATGAAGTTAAGCCAGAGAAAAATAATCCACAAAGAGTATATGGTGTTATGAATCCAGAAAAATTTGAATTAGATTTGAATAAGAAAAACAAAGAGAGTATAAGCGTTATTATTGATGATTATTGTCTTTCATTGACAAAATGGGATAATACTTGTGATTTATTATTTATGAATAAATCTAAAGTATCATTTATAAAAGATTCAATTGTTTCAATATCATTAGAGAAATATGATAAATTTGTTAGTAAAATTAATGCTATTGTATCTGATTGGGAAAATGAATATATAGGAGAAAAAAACATTAAATGGCAAATTAAATTTAATACAAAAGAATTAAATAAAATAATTGTAGGAAATGGTGAATATCCTTTAAATTGGAATAAGTTTATTGAGTTAATTTCTGAATATGAGACATTATTCAAAAAAACAATTATTTATAATAGTAAAGAGTCAAAACTAAATCTAAATGCCTCTTTTGATGAAATAGTCAAAGAAAAAGTAAATGATCCATTTTGGGAAAAATTAATATCAGACTATTTGAAACAAGAAATAGATAAGAATGAAACTGTTTTAAAAATAATATTTAAGGATTTATCAAAATATGATGACATATTTAATGAATTTACAAAGTATGTTGTACAAAAAAACTATGATATACCAAATGCTATAAGCGTTGAAGGATATACTGCCAAAAAGATTGCTGAATTAAATCCTAATTTTAAACCTACTGGAGTATATACATTCTTAAAATATTTAAGAGAACAACCTGAAGAAGCAAAAAAAACAATAGCAAAAGGATTTCCAAATAAAGATTCGATACAAAATCATGAAAAAAAATTGAAATCAATATCTGCTATTGAAAAAATCGGAATTCCTACAAAACAATTCGAAAATACAATATTATTTGTGTCAGAAGATGGTTTGATTGCTACTGTTGATAATCAAAGAGAATCTATAACTAGTGAAAAGTTTGATAAGATTTGTGATGTCGTTTATCAAAGTCAAAGTAAGCTTAGAGAAATAGCAAAACAACAAACACAAGAATTTTTGAGTTCACATGTTATGTATGATGATACTGTAAGAAAATTTATAGTTAAATTAGAAGTAGAAGAATTAAATTTGAGTTATCATACTGGTACAGAATCAGATCAATATATTTTAAATCTAGTAAATGAGATTATAGGAATTATAAAAGATAATTCTAATAATAAAAAAGACATTAATGGAAAAAAATCACAAGAAGTAGTCACTAGGGAAGATTGGGCAAAGCCAATGCCAGAGCAAAATATTGTGTTTAAAATGGATAGGGTGCTAACTGAAAGTGAAATTGATATATTGAAAAGAGGTCATAAACCAGAAGTAATGGAAGATAAATGGTATTGGTATGTTGAAAATAATATCTTAAATATTCACCGTAGTTGGACTGGAAACTGTTTATTCAAAGTAGAATTAAATACTAGTGGTAAGTTAAAAGTAATAGCTAACCGTGATCCAGAACAATATAAAGAAACAAGCGTTGAAAAAGATAAAGAAAATATAAATAGATTATTAGATTATTGGACTAAAGAAGATTATGATTATTATGAGCAGTTTATAAGTGAAACTTATAATAATTTGGTTAATAGTGGTTTAATAAAAGATGAAAATATTGACAGTTAGAATAGAAAAACAAAAATGTTTATTTTCTAATTAAGGATAGATGTTATGGATAATAGTATAATAAATATAGGTTTAATAAAAAAAATAAATTCTTTCTTAAAAAGAACAAATAGTCTAAAATATTTAGATCCAAACATATTTGAAAATATAGATGAAAGTAAAGAAGTAAATGATATGCCTTTTACTGATTATTATTTAGAATATATAAATAGTTTGCCAAGATTAGATTTTGAAAATGTAGTTAAAATTTCAAGAGAAGTATATCAATTATATGGAAAAGAAAAAGATTTTGATAATATACTAGAAAAATTAGTAAGTAGTTATAGTATAACTGAAGGATCATTAAATAAAGATGATGATAACTGTATAACAAAGGCATCCGAAAGTAGAGTGTTATTATCTGGAACTTGTTATGATGTGGTGTTGCTATGTCATGAGATAGGACATAAATTAAGATTTGATAATTCTAAAAGCACTTCTGATATAATGGATAGTTTTCTCTTTGAAACTCCATCAATTATACTTGAATTGAGTGCAAATGATTATTTGAGAGATAATTATGGCGTTGATATTAAAGCAGATGAACTAAGAAAAGCACATATTTTAAGCACTAAAAGAGAAAATGGTGTGGAAAATAATATATTTCAAATTATAATAAGTTTATTAAAAGAAAGAAAATTAAATGCTATAAACTTATATAAAGAATTTAATAGAGATATGAATATTGTTGAATATCTTAATAAACAAGGTTCTTCTATTGAGGATTGTATTGATGAAGGAATATCTGCCTACTCATACGATATAGGTTATATACTAGGTACTTATATAAAT
Organism: Bacteroidaceae bacterium; assembly: GCA_963616135.1. GTDB lineage: Bacteria > Bacillota_I > Bacilli_A > RF39 > UBA660 > UMGS1613. Next base: position 93,789 of record CAVEJT010000001.1, read on the forward strand.
AATAGTGACAATAGAATAGAATTTTTAAATATGCTATTAAAATATAAGGACAAAGGAATTAATATGCCGTTCACTATTGAAGAAGGAATTATTAAGACAACATTAGAAAGTCAGAGCATACGAAGCACTAAAAAATAATACATTTAGTTTTTATCAAGAAACATCTAAAGATTTAGATGTTTTTTGTATCTCTTAAACTTGATTAACCAAAAGATATTTTTCAAGAACTGACATTTCTATAAAAAACAAGAGCAATGTGTCAAATACGAGTGTAAAATAAAAGAATTTATGATATAATTATAGATGATAGGAGTAGATATTGATATGAATGAATACGAAAAAATAATTAATGAAATTAATTCTGGCTTAACTGGTGATACGCAACATGATTATAGTTATTTATTAGAGCAAACTGAAAAGTATAAACAACATCCAATGAGTCATGAGATATTAAAAGAAATTGGACGAAAAATATATGAAGTTTTACCAAGTGAAGGTAAGAAAGAATTGTCTAAAGCAATTGATTTAGATTTAAAATCATTAAATAAAAAAATAGATGAAGCAAACAATTATATTTTACAACATAATTATGAACCTGCAAAAAAAATATTAAACGAATATTTAGATGCTGCTTTAAATGCTTATAAAGAAGATCAGATAACTAGATATTTTACTTTTAAAGATGTTATAGAATTTTATTGTTCTAAAGAAAAACTAAACATACAGAAAAAATTAGTATGGATTGATTTAAGAACTGATGATGCCTATAAATTACTTGCCTATATTGCTTCTGAAGAAAAGAATTTTTCTCAAGCGATTGATTATTTAGAAAAAGGATTATATTTTAATCCAATGAATTTAGGACTACGTTTTGAATATGCAGAATCATACAAGATGCAACTTAATATGGAAAAAATGTATGAGTCAACAAAAAATATTTATGACTACATATATGATCCTGTTATGTTGGCAAGATATTATAGATTATTAGGATATTATTTTGTTGAAAAAGAAAATTATGATGTCGCTTATTCTTTATATGCAATCAGTATATATTATGAAAATAATGAAATGGCTCATCATGAAATAAACTATATAAAACAAAAAACAGGAAATCCTGATTTTGAAAAGACAACAGCAGAAATTTTAAATTTATTGAAACAACAAAACATACCTATCACTATTAGTGAAAGTAATTTAAATCAACTAAAGAACTTATCAGTTGAGAAACAAGTTATTGAAAAACAACCTGCCTTAATAAAGTATTTAAATAATGTTATTGATATTTTTACAACGCCAATAAATGATTCTACCGAAATTAAAGGATTAAAAATAACAACACCTAAAATAACAACTGAAGAAATTTTTGATGAAAACAAATTAATACTAGATGAAGAAGATAAAAACAGAATTAAAAAAAATATCGAAATTTTAAAACAAAAGGATATACCATTTATAGAACACATGAAAGCTATTCCTTTTAATTCATGTACTAGTTTACGTTCAAAAGAAGAAATAATAAGTAGAATGTTAGCAGATTATGCAATTGCTACATGTGCCTTATATTCTTTAGAAGGAAAAGCAAATATTGTACATTCTGTTTTAAATCAAATGGATGAAAAATTAAATATGAAGTCTGCTCTAGCACCTGAAGATACAAATTTTTTAAATGCAATAGCAGAACAAAAAGTTTCGAAGCAGGGATTACAAGATGCAACTTGGGCTTTTGAAGAATGTACTATGCTAATGTGGACGTTAAGTTTAATTGATAAACCTAATTCTGATAAAGAGTGTAATGTTGAACAATTGGATAAATTCTTCTTTAATATTAAAAATTATGATGAATTATTATCGCAATGTACTTTAAAGTCAAAAGAAGAAATCCTAGAACAAGCAGATTTATTATTTAGATATCATTGGGCTTGTCGTGAAACAAGAATGAAAGGTAAACAACTACCACAATTAAATGAAATGATTGTTCAAGAACAACGTCGTGCTTTAGAATGGGCATTAAATTGGAAAATTGAAAATTTGATGAAAGAAAAAATAAATATTAAATACGAAAGAGATAATTTTAATTTTAACTTTAATGCATCAACTGAATTACACATATCTAATATTACCAATCCAAAAGACTATAATTTGTTATTAACATTATCTGATAGTAAAGAACAAATAGTAATTTCAATGTCGGATGTTGGACCTGAATCTGGTTATCCACTTGATGCTTATTTTGAAGAGGATATAAGAAAACGAAAAGCAGAAGGTTGGAATATAGTTGGCACATATTCTTTATCATCACAAAATATAAAAGGTGGATTTAAACAATTGATTATGAATAGAGAAATGCCACAAGTTAAAGATGCAAAATTAGGATTAAGTGTTTACTATTTTGTTTTAAATGAACATATAGTAGTTTTAAAAACAGTATTAGAAGATACATTGGATTACTCAGATAATAATAATATCCAAAATTCTAAACACAATATCCTAGCTATGGACATGTTATTTTCAATAAAAGAAAGTGAATCTTCAACAATTACTGATGCGGCTATAAAAATGGCTACAATGATGAATTTCGGATTACATGCACGACAATTAGATATACCTCTATTAAAGAATTTTAAAATAGAGGAAGTAAATGAACCACAAATTGTTTTTTCAGCTACTGATGGTATGTATATAGAACAATTGGTATCAGACGGATCTATGAAACCAAATGAAACTTTTGAACAAAGAATAAATTTAGTTGTTAAAAATACAACAGAATTTATGAGTAAGTATTCTCCAGCTAATAACCCTGCTAATAGTGAAAATAAGTTGTTCTATTACAAGGATTATTCAAATGGTGTGTTCAATTATAAAATATATGTACTTGATGGAATAATAGAAGTAAATAATACTACTAAGGTAATAAGACAATTTAATGCTTATTTCGTAGAACCAAAGTTTAATGATTTTTATCAGTTAACAATATCAGCACCTGCATTATCAATGCCAACTGAAGTATTAAAATTGGGTGTTGTTGATTTGGATACAGATGAAATAACGCAATGTCTTAATAATTTATTAACATTGGCAATGGATAATTTAAAATATAAAAATGAACAGTCAAGTGGTAATAATGAAACAACAAATCAAATAGAAGAAACAGAAACAATCCAAGAGGAGGAAAAAGATATGGATTATGGATATATTAACGAAGACGAACCTTCAGTAAAAAATAACGAATATGATTATTCTACTATTATTGCAACGCCTGAAGCTATTACTTATTTAGTGCAATACTGTGATAGTGCGTATAAAAAATTTGTTGCATTAATAGATGAAGATGAAAAAAGAAATGAACAATTTAAACAGGAATTCAAAAATTATAATTATAAAAAAACTTATGGTGAAAGATTTGAAGTTTACATAAGAGGAAAAAATTATAATACTATAACTTGTAAAGATTTAGCTTCTTTTCAAAGTGCAGTTAATGATGGAAATCTTACTAATGTTAGCAGTTTAGAAATAAAAATGGACTTAGATTTTAAGCGTGGAACAGGAAATGATTTAACCGATCATGAAAATTCTTTTACTATTACTTTTAAACCATACGAAATAACATTTACTAGAAAATCTAGTCATAATGAATCAAAGATGAATCAGATTGAAAATGACATAAAAGAGATTTTAAACAAATTCCAAACTGTTAATACAATTTTTTGTACAAAATAGGTAAAAAATGTTTAATTTGATAAGTAAGTTATTTAGTAGAGAGGAACAACAACCAGATATATTTTCTGCAAAATATGAAGAATATTTATTAAAAAAATATGGTAAAAGTGATGAATTTAATGGAAATGTTTCTTTGTTAATTATTTCTGATACTCATGGTACTTTAGATGAAGAATCGTTTATAAACTATTTAAAAGATAAAAATTATGACGTATGTATTATGTTGGGTGACCATTATAATCGTGATATAGAAATCATAGTTAGAAATATAGATAAATCAAAGTTATATGGTATTAAAGGCAATCATGATTATGATTATTTGAAAGATTATGATATTCCTAATATTAATGGACAAATAATAAATATAAATGGTATTAAAATCTTGGGGATGGAAGGAAGTTTTAAATACAAGCCAGTTGACTTTCCTTCCTTTACTCAGGATGGAAGTATTGCCTTTTTAGAAAATAAAGAAAAAGTTGATATATTAGTCACCCATGATAAAAAATTTGATCCTGAAAAGTTGAGAGATCCAGCTCATCAGGGATTGATTGGCATTACAAATTATATATACAAAAATAGAGTACCTATTCATATACATGGTCATATTCATGAACCTTACAAAAAGCAATGGATTAATGGTACAACAGAATATAGTGTATTTGGATATGAAATAATTAAAATTGGAGGAAATAAAGATGTATAATGATACAATTAAGGTAGCAAATAAAATAATAACAGATAAAGATTTATTTGAAATATTTGCATTAATGAATGAAAAATTAACTCATCTAAAAAAGATAGCACAAATGGAAGAAATGCAAAATAGAATGTTAGAATATAATTATCAAAAATGGACTTTTAAAGATAACGGAAGTGGATTATCATTTGATGTTGATTTCACTGATGATACAAATGTAAAATTTGATAACTATAATAATTTTTTATCAATTTTTAATAGTAGATTACATGAAATAAAGAGCATTTGGGTACGTTTTCATTTAAGTTATTCAGTATCATCTCCAGGTCAAAAAAGTGAATGGTATAATCAACATATAAATATGAATATTTATGAAACAAAAGCTGATGTTGATGTTTCATTAAGTAGTGAAGATAAAAAAATAGATGATGTATATGAATTGATTAAAAATAAGGTATTAAATGCACCACCAAAGTATGATACAGTGATAAAAAAGAAAAGTCGCATAAACACTGTTGTAGGATTAGCAATTGGATTTATTCCTGCATTAATAATAACTACTTTATTACTATTTATTCCAACTGTAAGACATATTTTTGCAGCAGGTTATGTACTTTACCCTATATGTTGTTTAGTATTGGCTTTCTTTATAGGAGGAATGGTAGGATCTGCTAAATTAGATCATTTATATAAAAGTATATCTCCAGAACAAAAATATGCTGGATATGATTCAACTAATTATAAAAGTATATATAAAGATGATATAGATAGTTATGTTCAAAGTAGTGAAATTTTAATAGGAAAAAATGTTAATAATTTAAAATGTAGAGAAGATATAATGAATTATTATACAAAATATAAAACATATATCCCTTATGAAATAGGTGTGATGATTTTATTATCAATTATAACTTTATTTTTAGGTGGATTTTAATATGGAAATAAAAACAATAGAAGATGTAAAAAACTCTAATTTATTTGGTAATAGTAATTACAATTATATTATGGAAGAATCAATGAAAGTATTATCTGACAATATATCTCAATTTGCTAGTAGAAATATGGATGTTGGTGATACACCAATTTCACCAGTATCTATGAATGATGACTTCACTCCTATATTATTATCAGATGAAGTAATGCAAGAATATAAAAGACTAATTGCGTTAATTAATACACCTGAAACTGCAAAAGAGTATTCTTATGTTCTATTAGGAAAATCAGCATCTTTCGCTGGAGAAAAATGCTATTTTGTTGATAAAATAGTAGATTGTAATTCAAGTATCAATAATTTAAGTGGTAGAGAAACAAGGATGGACGAAAAAAAATTAAATGATGCTATTTCTTTTGGAAGAAATAATGGATATGATTTTTATAGTTTGTGTCATACACATCCTATTGTTTCTGAGATAGATAAACAATCAACTTTAGCAAGTTATTTACCTGATGATGTAAAAGATAGTGAGTTTATTAGAGATGCAGGATTAAATTTATCTTTACAAGATTTTGTTTCTTATGAGGCACTATATCAGTATTTTCAATCAAATCCAAACATAAGAACTTGTCAAACTGTAATAATGTATAATGGAGAGATGGCAATGTTCAGTAAGCAAAACAATGAATTAAAAAGATTTGCTGTTATAATGGATAGACTTGGAGAACCTGTTTATGTTTCGTCTAAAGAGGAATATAAAAAAAGTAATCATGTATTATAGAAAGAGAGGCAATTAAATATGATGATAAGTCCGAATTCATATAAAGAAGAACACAAAAATCTTTCATTAATTGAATTAATTGATGAAAGGAATGAATTGATTAAAAGTCTTAATAATTATGAAAACAATCATATTAAGAATGAAAATGCCAACAATTTAGAAGGAATAATGTCACCATCCCCAGCAACAAGATATCATTGGTATAATGAATATTTAAAAGAGATAACAGATTTAATATTAGAAAAATTGAGAGAAGAACAAATAAAGGAATTGTAGTAAATATGAAAAAAATAGAAAAATTTCAAGGATGCTTACTTGGTGGTGCTATTGGGGATGCTCTTGGTTATCCAATAGAATTTAATAGATCAATAGATTCTATAAAAAATAAGTATGGTGAAAGTGGAATAAATAGATTTGAACTACAAGATGGAAAAGCACGAATTTCAGATGATACTCAAATGACATTATTTACAGCAAATGGACTTATTTGGGGAAATACTAGAGGTCATTTAAAAGGTATCGCACCAAAACCAATAGATTGTATTTATATGGCTTATAAAAATTGGCATAATACACAGTTAAGGAAAGAATATAGAGATGATTCAGTTAATATTTGTTGGATTTATCATTTACCAGAACTAAATATAGAAAGAGCACCTGGATTAACTTGTATGGAAGCGTTATCTGGTTTAGAGAAAGGAACTCTTGAAAAACCTTTAAATAATAGTAAAGGTTGTGGTGGTGTAATGAGAGTTGCACCTTGTGGTCTTTATTTTTCATCTGATGGATTATCTAATTATGATAAATTTAATTCTATTGGAAGACTTGGTGCAGAAGCATCTGCCTTAACTCACGGACATCCATTAGGAAATATACCTTCTTATGTTTTTACAATTATTATTAACATATTGGCATATAATGATGATGTATCAATAGATGAAGCAGTTAATATTGCGATGAAAGTTTACAAAACTAAATTTAATATTGCAGATAGAAAAACAAATAAATATTTCACTCAGTTAATAGAAAAAGCACAAAAACTAGCTAAAAAAAATTATGACGATATTGATTGCATTTATGAATTAGGAGAAGGATGGGTTGCAGAAGAAGCATTAGCTATTGCCATTTATGCTTGTATTAAGTATCAAGACGATTTTGAAAAAGCAATTGTATGTGCAGTTAATCATGGTGGTGATAGTGATTCAACTGGAGCAATTGCTGGTAATATTATAGGAACATATTTAGGTATTGATAAAATACCAGAATATTATAAACAAAACATAGAATTAAAAGATGAAATTATAGAATTAGCAACAGATTTATTTGTTGACTGTCCTGTAAGTGAATATTCAAATAACAATGATGAAATGTGGTTAAAAAAGTATTTATATAATGATAAAAATGTTAAATCTATTATATAAAAAATTAGAAGGTGAATGATATGTATGGGACAATTATAGGAGATATAGCAGGTTCTTATTATGAAATGTTTAATATAAAAACAAAGAAATTTAAATTTATGGAAAAAGGCAAATCCTCTTTTACTGATGATACAGTTATGACTTTAGCAGTTTGCAAATCATTGTTAGAATATGATGGTGATTTTGAAAGATTGCATGAAATAGTTATACAAAATATGGTTAGCATTGGTCGTAATCATTCTCAATGTGGATTTGGTGGAGATTTTTTTAAATGGATAATTACTGATAATCACACCCCATATAATAGTTATGGAAATGGTGCTGCTATGAGAATTGGATGCTGTGGTATTGTAGGTAAAACCATAGATGAAGTAAAAAAATTATCTAAAATAATAACTGAAGTATCTCATAATCATTCTGAGGCTTTAAAAGGTGCTGAAGCTATTTCAATTGCTGTATTTATGGCAAAAAACAATTCATCTAAAGAAGAAATTAAAAAATATATTACAGATAATTATTATGATTTAAATTTTAGTTTAGAAGAAAAACGCAATTTGCATGGTGCAGGTATTAGTTGTCAAGATTGTGTTCCTCAAGCATTTGTATCATTTTTTGAATCTAAAAATTATGAGGATGCAGTTAGAAACGCTATTTCAATAGGTGGTGATAGTGATACTGTTGCAGCTATTGCTGGATGTATAGCAGGTACGTATTATGGAATACCAAGAAAATATATAAAAAAAGCAAATACATTTTTTATTGAAAAATATGATTATGATTTAATAGAAGTTATTAAAAAGTTTGAAAAAAAATATCCAACAAAAATTTCTGGTATCTTTTAAAAATAAATAAAAGTTCAAAAAATTTTCTAATAAAATTTAAATGTGTCCGTTGACTGTCCTAAAAAAATGTGCTAAAATGGTATTATAGGGAAATTGGAAGAAAGTGTATAGAGAGATAATTTTATCTCTCTTTTTTCATGCCTAAAATTTCTATTTTTCCTAATAAAGAAAGGGGATGATAAGAATTTAAAATGTTTTTTTTGTAGTACCAATAATTGAAAGGAGAATATTGTGAAGAAAAAAATTGGTAGGAAGTTAAAAAAAGTTTTAAATGTAGTAATGGTAGTAGGAATTTTAATTTCTTCATTTCCAATTACACCATTCATTCCTAAAGTAAATGCTTTAGCACGTGTATCTGGAGATAAGATAATAGAAACAGCTATGTCTTATAGCGACTGGGGATATTTGGAAGTTGGTACATGCACTGGTTTAGTCACTCGTACATTGAATAAACTAGGTATTGGTCAATCAATTGTAGGTATCCATCCATACGATATTGATAAACCTCAACCTGAAGGTACTGGAGCAAGATATGCACCTGATAAGATGTATCAAAATGCTATAAATCATCCAGAAGATGCTGTGCATATTTGGTCTGGTTATGTGAAAGATGTAAAAGCAAATGCTCATTTATTTAAGAATGGGGATTTAGTTATTCAAAGACCAGAAGATAAAGCAAATTATACAGGCAGTGGACACGTAGGATTAATTCATATATATAATAATACTATTTCAATGTATGGTGCTAATGGAGAAAGAAATGGTGTTGGTGATGCCATATTAGCACGTGATATTATGACTAGAGGCACTAGTATTATTATTAACTCTCTTGATTACATTCATGTATTTAGATTAACTAAAGCAGAACCAGAGTATGCAACTACTACTTCAGAAAAATCAGCACAAGAAGTTGTGGACGTGTCATTTTATAAAACTGATCATGAATCTGGAAAACCATTATCAGGAGTAGAAGTAGAGTTTTATAGAGATGATGTTAAATTTGCAACAGGAATAACAGATGAGAATGGATACGCACTATCAACTTCAACAACAACTTATACTGCTACTTCATCACCTAAAACTTATGTCACTAATTGGGACTATTTAGGCGAAGAGGAACAAGCAGAAGTTGATAAAAGAGGTGCTTATCATAATCTAGTAGATGCTCAAGCAGCTGCTGATTCTGAAGCATTAAAAAGTGCAACGGATAAAGCTTCTCAAACTCATAAATATAGTGTAGTTGAAGTAAAAACTAAAACTAAATATTGGCTAAATCCAGATAATACTACTGATAGCAATTCAGCAACAGGTAGTGGAAGTATTAGTTTATCTTTATCAAATGAAAGGGTAAAAGGAACGGCTACATTAATTAAAGAAGATGCAGATGTAGGTTATGCACAGAATGAAGCAGAAATTGATGGAGCATTATATGGATTATATGCTAACGAAAATATATTAGATCCTGCTGATGGTTCTATAATATATAATAAAGATGATGAAATAACTAGAGTTCGCATAGAAAACGGACAAGTACAAGTAGAAGATTTATATCTAGGTAGCTACTACTGGCTTGAATTGACTAGTTCAACTGGATATAAATTAAATAAAAACAAAGAAGTTTTTACTTTAAGTTATTCCTCACAAAATGTGAAGATAGTGACTTCTAAATCAGTATCAAAAGAAGAAGTAATTACTGGAGATTTTGAAATAGAAAAAATTATAACTTCTGGTGAAGAATCAGAAATAGTGAAAAAAGAAGAGGGAGCAGAATTTATTGCTGTTGCTAAAAAGTATGTTGATAAATATGGAGATATTGAAACTGCTTGGGAGCATAGAAATGAATTTACTGATAAAGAATATGATAAATTAGTGACAAATAAAAATGGTTATGATAAGTCAAAACAATTAGCTTATGGAACTTATGTTGTAAAACAAATAAAAGGACAAATGGATACAGAATTAGTAGAAAATACATTTACTTTTACTGTATCAAAGGAAAATCAAGATACAATTAAATATATTGTTAATAATCGTTTATTTACATCTTATGTTAAACTTGTAAAAGTGGATGCAGAAACAGGAAAATTAATTACAGCATCAAATACATCATTTAAAATCAAAAATGCTGATACTGGAGAATATTTAACACAAAAAGTTGCTGATACCACTTATGATACTTGGACAACATCAGATAAAGGAATGATACAATTGCCATTAGAAGTTAAAGCAGGGAATTGGATTTTAGAAGAAGTTGTAAGTCCAGATAACTACTTAATTAATAAAGATGGTGTAAGTTTCAAAGTGACTAATACAAATATTATTGAAACTGATTCTGATGGTGATCCATTATTAACAGTAGTGATGGAAGATAAAGCAGTAAAAGGTCAAATAAAATTTAAGAAATATGGTGAAGTATTAACTGGTATTGAAAAAGATGATAATGGTAATATCAAATTTGTATATGAAGAAAGACCATTAGAAGGAATGGTTGTTTATGTTCAAGCAGATGAAGACATTTTAGATCCAGCAGATAATTCAGTTATTTATAAAAAAGGTGAATTAGTTGATGTTATTACAACTTCATCATCAGGTGAAGCATTATCAAAATTATTACCACTAGGAAAGTATGTAGCATTTGAACATCAAAGTCCAAATGGTATGTTGATTGATACAACACAATATAAAGTATCATTAGATTTTGCTGACAACGAAACTGAGGTTGTTATGGAAACTATATCTATAACTAATGAACGTCAAAAAGTAGAAGCTAATTTAACTAAATTAGATTCAGATACTAATACAGCACTAGAAGGTGTTGTTTTTAATTTGACTGCAATTAAAGATATTTACTCTTATGATGGTAAATTATTGGTAAAAGCAGGTACTTTGATTGAGCAAGGAATAACTGGATCAGATGGTGGTTATATATTTAAAGCAGATTTACCAATTTCTTTAGATGATGAAACTTATTTTTCAATTACTGAAGAAAAACAATTAGAAGGATATTATAAAAATGATGATGCTATTTCTGTTGATACTAAATATAAAGGTCAAAATATAGAAAAAGTTTCTAATAGTCAGACAGTTTATAATAAAATAATTAAAAACTATATTTTAATTAACAAAGTAGATTCTAGTACATTAGAAAATATAGTTAGTAAAGACTTTAAATTTAAGGTATGTGCTGATATAGAATGTTCTAAAGTTATAGGAGAATATAGTGCAGATGTAGAAAAAGGAACGGCTTTAATTGATATAAAATATGGAACAACTATTTTTATTAAGGAAAGTTCAGCACCTGAGGGATACCTATTAAGTCCAGAAGTTGTAAAAGTAAGTTTAAATAGTGAAGGACTTTTTGTTAATGATGAAAAGGTAGAAACTGATGAGGATCTAACTTATAGTATTGCTTATCAAAACACATTATTACCAGTTATACAAGAAGGTGTACAAACTGGTTATGATAATAATATGCCTATTTATATAATAATAAGTGGAATATCTTTATCTGGTGTAATAGCAATAGCACTTTCATTACGCAAAAAGAAAAGAAAATAATTCTATTTATTGAAGGGAGCAAACAATGATAAAAAAATATATTGCTATTGAGCATGAAAACTCCAGATATTGTAAAGGTGTTCCTTATATATCAAAAAAAGAATTTAAGAAAAATAAAAATAATTTAATTGTTGGAAAGACTAAGTTAAAAAAATATAAATCCAGTTCTGAAAATAAAGATCTGGATTTATTATTATTTAACGACAAAGAATTTGAAATAAAAGAAAGATTATTTGGATTTAAAAAAGGATACGTTTTTGTAGGTGATGATAAATATATTGCATTGAAAAGACGTATCCCTTTTCTTTTTTTACTACTTCTTTTATTAATAGTTTTTATTATGTTTAGATTTTTGATACCTTGTAGTAATCAGGAAGATAAACCTATTGTAGTACCAGTTCAAAAAGAGGTAATTATTTCTGAAGACAATGAGGATAAAGAAACTATTAAAGAGGAGATTAAGGTTGAAAACCCAAATAAAGTTAAACCATCTTCAAAACAAGAATTATCAAAAGAATACAAAATTACATTTGATAGTAATGGTGGATATGGTAGCATGGAATCTATTATATGTAAATTAGACAACATTTGTATCTTAAACGAAAATAAATATACAAAAGAAGGATATAGTTTTCAAGGTTGGTCAACGAAAAATAATGGTGTAGCAGAATTTCAAGATAAAGCAGAATTAAAGAATTTGTCTTCTAAAAATGGTGATAATATAACTTTATATGCTGTATGGCAAATTAAATTTTATAAAATAACATTTTTGGATTATGATAAATCCATAATTCAACAAGACAAGTTAGAATACAATAGTAAAATTATTTTACCTGAAAATCCAATTAGAAAAGGGTACACATTTAAAAATTGGGATAAAGAGTTATCCACAGTAAAAGAAAATCTAACTATTAATGCTTTATATGATATTGATAGTTATGATATATCTTATAAATTAAATGGTGGAACGTTAGATGAAGCACCTACTAATTATAATATTGAAAGTGAAGATATAATAATTCCTTCACCTAAGAAGGTTGGTTATTCATTTATAGGTTGGACAACACCAGATAATAAAGAACCTATAATAGACTATAAAATATCAACAGGTTCTGTTGATAATATAGAATTAGAAGCTAATTATGATGCTAATATATATAATTTAATATTCAATTCAAAAGATAATAATGACTCTTTAATAAAAAGAAAAATTAAATTTGATTCTGAATATGGAATATTACCAGAAGTAGAAAAGGATGGTTATACTTTCAATGGTTGGAAAAATTCGAATGGTGACTTCGTATCAAGTGATACATTATATAATGTCCCTGAAGATACTAATTTATATGCTGAATGGAATTTAATAACCTATGATATTAAATATAATCTTAACGGTGGAATGATAGATGAAGCACCTACTAACTATAATGTTGAAAGTGAAGATATAATAATCCCTTCACCTAAGAAGGTTGGTTATTCATTCATAGGTTGGACAACACCAGATAATAAAGAACCTAAAATAGATTATAAAATATCAACAGGCTCTATTGGTGATAAAGAGTTAACTGCAAATTATGAACCAATAGCTTATTATATTTCTTATAATTCATCTGAAGGTCAAGGTGAAATGGAAAAACAAGAATTTGCATATAATCAAACTTCTAAATTAAATAAGAATCAATTTACAAAAGAAGGATATACATTTATAGGATGGTCAACATCAATAGATGGAGATGTAATGTTTAATGATGAATCAGAAATATCCAATTTATCATCTAAAGACAAAGATGTGATTACTTTATATGCTAAATGGAAAATTATAAAGTTAAATGTAAAATATTATGATCTGTTTGGAGCATTATTAAAGAGTGAAACAGTTGAATATGGAAATAAATCTGTTGCACCTGAAGATATGTTTATTGATGGTTATACTTTTGAGGGTTGGAATCCATCTCTTGGGGTAATAAGAGAGGATACCATATATAAAGCACAATATACCATTAATGAATATACAATTAAGTATAATTTTAATACTGGTAATAATGATGATGCTCAAGAAATTAAATATAATGTAGAATCTGATATGATTACATTACCAACACCTACAAGAACTGGGTACACATTTTTAGGGTGGACTGGAAGCAATGGATTAAAACCTCAATTAGAAGTGATAATTCATAAAGGTTCTATTGGCGATAAAACCTATAAAGCAAATTGGGTATCCAATTCATACAAAGTAAGTTTAAATGCAAATGGTGGAGTAGTAAATGAAGATTATATTATGATTTCTTATAATAGTTTATATGGAACTATACCGACACCTACAAGAGTTGGTTATACTTTTGAAGGTTGGTATTACAACGACACATTAATAACAGAAGATAGTATACAAGATAAGGAATTCGATCACGAATTAGTAGCTAACTGGAAAACTATACAATATGATATAACTTATAATTTGGCTGGTGGGACAGCATCTCCATTACAAACAAGCTACAATATTGAAAGTGATTCATTTGTACTTCCAGTACCTACAAGAACAGGATATACGTTTACAGGTTGGACTGGCACCGATTTAAGTTCATTATCTAAAAATGTGACTATAAATAAAGGAACAATTGGAAATAGAAGTTATACAGCAAATTGGACTATTAATTATTATACAGTTAATTATTATGTAAATGGTTCTTTATGGGCTACTCGTTCAGTTGCATATAATACAGCACTTGAAAATTTAGATGCTCAAAGTGCATTAGATATTTATCATAAATTTAATTACTGGGAAGGTTGGGTAGATAAAATGCCAACAAATACAGTTAATTTATATGCTAACATTACAGAATCTTATTGTATGCTAATGACTGGACATGGACCTTATAAAAATGCTGAAGGATTGCTAAATGTCTTTAAATCAGCAGGTTGGACAGGAAGAATTGAGGAAGCACCATCTGCTCCTGGATTTTACTGGGTAGTCACAGATTACACTTTAACAAGGGCACAAGCTGATATTCAGAGAGATTATATAGCAAATCATACTAATTATACCAATTATAATTATCCATACTTATATTGGGTTGCTGTATCATGTACTAATGGTATAGGAGATACTTGGACTAGAAGTGTAGGAACTAAACAATTTACTAGTCAATATCAGTAATAATAAGGAGGAACAACTGAAATATGGTAAATAAAATATTAATTTGTTTATTATTTTTATGTTTATTATTTCTTTTACTATTCCTATATTCATGTTGCGTTATTTCTGGAAGAATCTCAAGAGAGGAGGAAACTTTTGATGAATTTCAAAAATGATTGGATAGAGAAAAATATTCTAAAAACATCTTCAAATAAAAATTACGAAGATTATCCAAATCAAATGAAAAAAGAGTTAGAAAAACAAGCAAATAAATTTGATTTTGAAATATTTTCATATCAAAAAGATCATTATTTGATGGCAGCAGTTTTAAAAGATAAAAATGAGGATAGATTTATATCTATAATGATAAAGGATTTATCTTGTTTCAAAGAACGTACATATAAAGGTGTAGAACTTCGCTATATGAAAAATTCTAAAATGATAAGTAGAACTATTGTCACTCACACTTCTTGGAATGAAATAGGCATAACAGCTAGAAGAATACTTGAATGTAGAAAAAACTTAGAGAAACGTAATGAGGAAGATATAAAACAAAAGGAATTAGAAGAATTTGAAAGATAATTTTTTTTAAAACTAATGTTTACTTGTGTAAACAAAGAAAGGAATATCAAATGAAAAGCATAAGTTTAGAAAAAAACGGTAAAAAAATAAGAATATTAGGAAATCAAGCGACTATTGATAGAGCAACTCCTATTATTGATAGACTTAATTTAACAGGTATTGAATCAAAAGATAGATTATTAATTCAAAATTGTATTGATGATAATAAGATAGGTGCAACTATTTTATATGATGGTAATACAGTTTATTCTTTCAACAAGATTGTGGATAAATATAAAAGGATTCAAAAAGACAATATGCTTTTGAATTTATCGGATGATTTATATAAATTCTTTCTAAATGCTTGTGGTGATATTGCTCATTGTGATAAATCTGGATATATTTATTATTATGATAATGATTTTAGAAAATTAGAAAATACATTTTTAAAATATTGTAGATGCAATGATAGATTTTCAGATGTAAAAAGAATATTTAAAAAATTAAAAATAGGGCAATATTACGAAGATCGTGAAAGAATTGATCTTAATAAATTGAGTAAGAATGATGTAAAAAAAATTATTGAACAATGTAATTGGAATGTTTCAATTACAAATAAAAATGTCTGGGAATTGTCAATAAGAATAAATCCAAATTTCAAATTTTGTTTTGAAATAGATACAACTTATTTAAAAACAGGTGATATAATTAAATGCTTGATGGAATATTGTATTAAATTTGATGTAGATGAATATATTGATATTCTTGTAAAGCAAAGAAATGGCAGTGGTTCTCCATCAGTTAGAACTATTGTCAATAATGCAGATATAATTTATTCAAAAATGCAACAGTTTGCTATGGATTTATTATATTATGGAAGACTTGCAGCACAGAATTTAATCGAGAAGGAACAGGAAGATATTGAAATAGAAAGGTAGGTGACAAATATTAGTCTATATAGTGAAGTATTAAAACAAGCAAGTATTGTAGATGTATTGAACTATTATGGATTAAATTTAAATCATAATAAATGTTTATGTCCTTTTCATAATGATAACAATCCTAGTTTGGTAGTTAATCCTAAAAAGAACATTGCAACATGTTTTGCATGTGGGACAGGTGGAAATGCTATTTCATTTGTTCAGAAGTATGAAAAAATTGTTAACAATAATGATATTTCTTTTAATGAGGCAATTACCAAAGTTGTATCAGAAATTTGTCATTTGAATATAGATGTATCTCATTTAAAAAAGAATAAATATAATAATAAGTATTTTGTATCTTCAAGAAGGTATACAGAAGATGAGCAAAAACTTTTACAACTAAATGAAAAACTAAATAAATTATTTTCTTATAATTTGAGCGTATCTAAAGAACCTAAAGATTATTTATATAAAAGAAATATAACAGATAAGGATATGAAAGAAGTAAGTATGGGATTTGCTCCCAAAGGACAATTACTAAAAATTTCAGAAAAAAATGAAAATTATCCACGCCCTGAATTAATAGAACTCGGATATTTACGACACAATGATTATGGTGATTTGTACGAAACTTTTTCGGATAGAATCATGATTCCTATTCATGACGAAAAAGGAAATATAGTCACCTTTTGTGGTCGTACTATTAAAGATGAAACACCTAAATATTTACACACACATGAAACAAAAATTTTTCAAAAGAAAGAATTGCTATATAATTTTTCTAATGCTAAACCATTAGCATATAATAATGAATTAATTTTAGTAGAAGGTTATATGGATGTTGTAGGTGCTAAAAAAATAGGGTTTGAGAATGTAGCAGCATTAATGGGTACTGCAATTACTCCTGAGCATATAAAGTTGATTAAAAATAATCGTTCATCAATTACTTTGGCATTAGACAATGATTTTGATAAACAGGAAAATATAGGTAGAGCAAAAATGCTTCAACACATTCCTGTATTATTAAATGAAGGTTTTAAGGTTGATGTAATAGACTTTTCTAAAATAGGTGACTATAAAGACTTTGGTGTTTTAGGAGAAAAAGAAATACCGTTTATGGAAGTCCAGAAAGCTAAAACTTCTGGATTTTCATTTTTACTAGATTATAAATATTTTAATAATTTAGAATTAAATGTTGAAAATATTTCTCTTGTATACAAACAATTAAAACAAGATAAAATAATTAATAACACTTATGATGAATCATTATTCAAAGAATATTTATTAAATCGAACTGAGTACAATAAAAAAGAATTAGATGAAATAATTTATCCAAAAAGAATAGAAGAAAAAGAAAGTGCTTTAAGTAAATTTAATTCAAAAGCTATGAGTAATTTTCTTTATTCTGAATTAAAATTGCAAATAGATAAAATGGATGATGTAGTATTGTCTTCATATTACTTAAATTTTAAAGGTTCAGTTGAAAATAAATTAGTGTCTATATTTAATAAAGATCCTGAATTATATTTAGATTATTCTACATCAACTTTGAATACTAAACTTTTATTGAATGAATTCTTAAAGGATAATAAAGAATATTCTGATTATGAAACTCTTAATCGTTTTAAATATAATTCTGTATTTGATAAAACCTATATTAAAAATTCAAAAGGAAGTGCAATGATAAAATTAAAAGATAATCAAAAGCAAATGGTAATAGATCAATATGAGAATAGTTTATCTGATGAATCAAAATTGGCTTTAGAGGAAGTTGAAGAATTATATATTATTAATAGTATTGATGACCTTGATGGTATTTTAAATTATGATAATAATACACTTAATATGATAAAAGATAATCTAAAAAACAGAATGTTTTTAAATAAAGATAAAATGGAATTTTTTAAATATGGAAATCTTTTTCCTAGTATTAATAAAGAATTTATAGATGATAAGTTTAAAGGTTCAACTGGTAATTTTAAAACAATATTATTTTATAATAATTTAGATAATAAATTGAATATAGACAAAAGTAATGTTGTATCAGAAAAAGAGTTAAAAAAAACAGAAGAATCTAAATCAAAAGAAATGGATAAAACTAATGAAAGTATTATTAAAAGC
This sequence comes from Bacteroidaceae bacterium, assembly GCA_963616135.1. Taxonomy (GTDB): domain Bacteria; phylum Bacillota_I; class Bacilli_A; order RF39; family UBA660; genus UMGS1613. The sequence goes on from CAVEJT010000001.1 coordinate 112,483, forward strand.
GATTATGAATTTTCAATTAACAAAATGTTATTGGTAGACTCTAAGGAAACTGATACACATTATTTTGTAAGAATACCATTTACAAGTGCTAAAGAATATTTTTATATACCTAAAGATGAATGTTTAAAATCGGATAATGGAGATACTATTTTTACAAAGTTAAAATATGGACAATCCCATTCAATATACAATGTTGATGGTGAGTATATTGGTACAAAAAGTTTTGAAGAGTTAAAAGAAAATTGGGAAGATAAAACTAAAAAAAACGTAAGAGTTTTAGACAAAAATGAAGATGTGCAATCAGTCCCAAAAGAAGAAGACATTTTATATGACAATAGTTATATTTCAAAATATAAAGAACCTATATGTAAAATATATCATTCTAAAATATATTTAGAAACAGAAAAAGGATTTTATATTAAAACTGAAGATCCAAATATCCTACTATTTGCATTAAAGAAAATATGTAATTGGACAGATAATAAAAGTTATTTAATCATAGCACCACGTAAGGGTATATTTAATAGTGGTATGTCTAAATATAGATTAACAGGATATAAAAAAGATTATGAAGGGAAATTATCTTTTTCTGAAATCAGTAAATATGTTAAAGTATTTACACCTAGCAATTTGAAAAATAAGGAGATTTTAACTTTAGAGATTCCAAAAGTAAAATGTAGTTTTAAATCTAATTTTATAAAAGTACCATTGGTTATAGATAATTTAGAAGGATATATAGAAGTTAATTTAGTAAAGAGTAAGATTGATAAAGAGAAAGTAGTATTAGAATTTTTAAAGGATGAACAAATTGGATTTCATAATATTAATGATGAATATATTAATCATTATACTAGTTCTAAAATAATAGATAGTTATAATAAAATGATTAATAATAAAATAATTCAATTTCCTAATTCTAAAGAAGTTGTTTATGACGTACCAGAAAAGGAGGCAGCATAAATGGATGGTAATGCTAAACACGATTTAGAGCATACTGCTGAAAAATCAGTATCAATGTCTGCAAAGATTAGTAAAATTTCTACCATTTTATTTGGTAGATTTTTAATAAAAGCAAATCGTTATTATCAAAAACACTTTTCTTCATCTATGAGGGCTTTAAGAAAAGATGGGGCTACAAAAGAATTATGTGTATCTCCACCATTAACAAGGGCAGAAGTTAAACAGATTATAACTTCATGTCATGAGAATAATATTCTTATGGGAATTAAAAAAATGCATCCAGATGGAGAATTAAGTAATAATAAATCTTTATATCAACAAGAAAAACTTGCTCATAATGAAATTAAGTATAAGAAATGGGATGAAAGACGTAAGGCAACATCAAAGATAAAAATTTTAAATAAAATTTGTAAACATCAAGCAGATAAATATAAAAATATTTCAGCATATAATTTGAAATTATCTAATAGATGGTTGTCCTTTCAAGAGAAGACACGTAAAATAAAACCCTTAAATAAATATTGTAAGATGAAAGCAGATAATTATAAAAATATTGCTATTCAAGAAAAAACAAAAGATGAAGAGGAACAATATGTTATTATTTTTAATAAAAGTAAATTATCATTTTTTAATGAACAATTAGCTAAAATACCACCTAATAGATTAAAGCAAGAAACAAAAAGTGATTTAGATGGTATAAATAATGAAGAAATAATTGATGATAGAAATATAGAACCTATGGTTTCAAGAGGTATGAATTTAAGTGTAAATGATCTTAATAAAATAGGTGAAGATTTTGGATCATGTCCTGTTAGAGATTATAGTAAAAATTATTGTATTCAAAAAATAACTAAGGAAGAATATTGTGAAATTAGAGAACAGTTATTTGAACTACCAAGTCATGGTGCTTGTGTTCTTAATGAAAAAGAAATGATAATAGCTATTCGTTCTGAGGATTTAGATGAATATAGAGAATATGCTCCAGAAAGACCTATAAAGGAATATGGTTCATCTGGTGGTAGAGCAATAGAAAGTGAATCTAATATTCATGATATTATGGAATTAGAAATAAATGATATTAAAAGATACAAAGAATTTAAAGAAACTTATTCATCTAAAGATTATGTGGCAGAAATTGCTCCGAATGGGAAAACTACTATATTATTAAAAGAAACGGATACAAAGAATCTTTTAGAAGAGAGTAAAAAAAAATCAAAAACAGAGGATTTAGTAAAAGAGGCAAATGAATTAGCAGAAAAGAGTAAGACTGATAAAGTTATTGAAAATGTTGCACTAGAGCAGAAAGAAGAACAAGAAATTGATCGTTAAACGCAATAAGAAGAGTAGTATTATAATTGTCTTACTAATAATGTTAGTTGCCTCTTATTACACACTTAGAGTTTGTAGTCTTACAGAAATGGCTGGTAAGTTTGAATTTTCCCAGTTAACTGAAGCATTAGATAAACTTCATATTATTTCTACACCTGTTATTTTAAATATGAAGACTATTACTACTTCTTTGTTTGTTGGGATATTTACATGGGGAATTATTCAAACAGTTGCAAATCAAAATAAAAAGAATTTGCAAGAAAATACTTATGGTAGTGCAGAGTGGGAAGATCCAAAAGTAATAAAACCTTACTGTGAGAAAGAATTAGAAAAGAATCAAATATTTACTGCTACTGAAATGTTTGCTAAAAATATGCGAATATCTAAAAGAAATAGACATTTAATTTTAATTGGTAGACCAGGAAGTGGTAAATCAAGATATTATTTTAAAGTTAATTTATTAAATGCAAATGGAGAAACATTTGTTGTCACAGATCCGAAAGGCGAATTAGTCAGAGATTGTGGAATGTCTTTGATTAATCTCGGATATGATATTCGTGTTTTAAATCTAGTTGATAAATCAAAATCAGATCATTTTAATCCACTTATGTATATAAAAAAAATCAATAAAACTATTGATAATAGTAAGGAAACTCAAGAATGGATAGCTGAAGATGATGTAATGACATTAATTAATACTATAATGTTAAATACAAAATCAGAAACTATTGAATCCAATACTGGTGATCCATTCTGGGAGAAGGCAGAGATGGTTTTTCTTCAAGCAATTATTTATTATATAATTTTTAATTATGATGATAAAGAAAAGAATTTTAAAACTGTTTTAAAATTAATTAGACTTGCTGAACCTGATAAAGAAGGAAATTCAACATTGAGTAGAATGTTTGATGTTTGGGCAGAAAAAGATCCAGAAAATATAGGTGTTAAGCAATGGAAACATTTTAAAGTATCTGCATCATCACCAAAAATGATGAGTACAATCATAATGACTGCATCTGCACGTTTAGCACCTTTCAATATATCTGAAATAGAGTCTATGACTGTTGACGATACAATGGAATTAAATAGAATTGGTGGTAAGGGTGATGAGGGTAAAATTGCTTATTTCATCATTAATAGTCCAAACGATTCTACTTTCAATTTTATGGCTAGTATTTTATATACACAAATATTTTCAATAATAGATGCCAATGCTAGTAAAAATAATGGCTCTCTTTCTACTCCTGTTCAAATATACTGTGATGAGTGGGCACAACTAGGGGTAATCCCACGCTACTTAGAAAATTTGGCTTATGTTCGTGGATTAAATTGTGGAATTACGACGTGTCTGCAAAGTCTATCTCAGTTGAAGAAGGTTTATAAGGATAATTGGGAAACGGCTTTGGATTGTTCAGACTACGTATTGTTTTTAGGTTCAAGGTCTAAAGAAACTTTAGAATATATGAGTAGCATGTTGGGTAAAAAAAGTTGGTATAAAAAGTCTTCTGGTCGTACATATTCAAAACAAGGTTCATCATCTTATAACTGGGATATAGTTGGACGTGAGTTAGCATTTGTAGATGAACTTGCAAGAATGGAGAGTGGATATGGTATTTTATTGGTTGCTGGTATGCGACCTTTTTATTCTAAATTATATGATTTAACTAAGCATCCTAGATATAATGAACTATTTGAAAGTTGGAATGAAAAGGAAACAATTCAGAATAAATATGATCATTCGATAGAAAGGGGAAAAGATAAAGAAACAAAAAGAAAACAGCAGATGTTTAGAGAACTAGGATTAGGGTTTGTAAAAGTAAAACCAGAATTTAAAGCAAGAGATTTAACTCAATATGAAGAACGCAAGTTTAATGAAGATGCAATTTTGCTTTCTTCTAAGAGTTTAACGGATGAATTATTGGATAATTTATAATTATCTTTTTTATGTTGTTTAAGTTGTTAAATTTTTTTTATATTAAGTGTTTACTAGTGTAAACGAAAAATTAAAGAAAAGGAGAAAAATTATGGAAAAAAAGAATTTGGCAGTTAGAATTAAGCAGTTAAGTAAAAAAGTAGTTAGTTTGTTTAATGTAGTTTTATGTGGTTTTATTTTAAGTATTAATAGTGTATATGCACAAGGAAGTAATACAAGTAGTATTGATGGATTTATTACCTTTGTGTGTGATTGGTTGTTAAAGATTGGTGGTGTAGTTGCATTAATTGGTGCTGTTATGTTTGCTCTTGGATGGCAACGTGATGACGCTGAAGGTAAAAGTAGAGGATTGATGACTATGATGGCAGGTTTTATGGTTATAGCAATTAGTCAATCAAAAGGTTTATTCGGATTATAAGAAGGAGGATTAATAGATGGCTGGATTAATTGAAAAAATATTTCAAATATCCTTTAAAATCTTAGGTTTTAAAATTGACATTAGTGATTTTGTTGGAACAATCCGTAATTTATGTAATTGGAATTCAATTACAAAAACCACTATATGGTCATTAGCTTCTAGTATTCATTCTGTTATTGTACCAATCGGGTTAAGTTTATTAACCTTGTTCTTTTTATTAGATGTGACTAAAAAAGTAATGGATTATGAAAGATTTAGTTGGGAACGGATGGTATTTACTTTCATCCGTTTTCTTATCTTTAAAATGTTAATTGAAAATTCATTTGAATTACTTTCGTCTATAATGAGCATATCTAATAATATTCTTACTCAGGTCACAAGTTCATTAACTTCATCATCAGCAATACCTAATTTGGCTACACAAATGGGGGATTTAGTTAGAAACGCTGGTAATATTGTTGAACGAGGTTTTATGGGAATTATTATCTTAATTCTTTATATACCTTTTATGGGTACATTAATTGGTGTTTTAGTGCAAGTATTTTTGCGTATAGGTAAGTTGATACTAAGTTTTGCATTTTCTCCTATACCTATTGCAATCGGAACTTGGGAAGATGGTCAGAATGTTTGTAAAAGATTCATAATGTCTATTATTGCTTTAGGTTTTGAAGCATCAATGATTGTCGTAGCAACGGCAATATATTCATTGGCTTTATCCACATTAACTGATGCTGGTTCGATTAGTTCAATGGTAGCAATAATGTTCTTGAATGGTTTCTTAATGGCAATGATTTCTATGACTAGTACAATGGCAGAAAGGTGGGTAGGTGCATAATGGATAGGATAGAACCAAGAATACATGATGAAATAAAGGATTATAAAGAAAAATTTTATAATTTTACTTTAAGACAATGGTTATTTGGAATTCTTCTTATTATAACTATCGTACCGTTATATTTATTTTTAACACCTAAAATCGGTAGTAATCTTACAGGGTGGATAGTTATTATTGCTGCTATACCAATAGGTTTTTTTGGATTTATTCCTATTCAAGGATTAAACGCAGAACGTATAATTTTTTACTGGAAACGTAATTATATCAATTTTGCTAAACCTATTTTATATAAAACTGAAGCAGAATTATTAGAAGAAAAAACTAATAAAAAGAAGACTGGAAAACCTAAAAATAAAAAAGAAGTAAAGAGTAGTAAAAAACAAGAAAAATTAAAATTAAAAGAATTAAAAAAAGAACGTAATAAGCAAAGAGAATTGGCACGTGCTAAAAAGAAATTTGGAATAAATACATTAGAAAATACTACTAGCAACTTTTCGTTAAGTCAGCAAGAGGCACAAGTGCTATTAAAACTCGCTAAACAAGTTGTTGGAAAGGATAATAGTGTGATATATGAAACAGAAAAAGAAAACATTGAAAAAGAAACAAAAGAATAACGTATTACCAAATAAAGTATTCATTCCTAAAACTAATCAAGAAATTATTTCTTATATGTTTAAGGAAGTTGATGAAAGAACAGGGATATTTAGAATAGATGAAGATACATATTCTATTTGTATTGAATATTCTGATGTATCATTTGCAAAAGCTAATGATGAAGAAGCAGAAAATATTTTCTTTAAGTGGTTAGAATATTTACATTCTTTTAGGGAAGATACACATATACAAGTTATTAATGCAGGTACTCCTATCAAAACGGAAAAATATAAAGAAAAGTTTATATTCGAAAAAGAGCATTTAAAAAGTGAAAAGCAAATTCAAATTGCTGATGAATTAAATACTCTAATAACTAATTCGCTTGGTACTAATGAAGATACATTGCAAACAAAAAGATTTATAGTAATTTCTTTAAAAGCAAAAAACTTTATAGAAGCAAACGCATTATTTTTAAATATCTTTCTGAAAACTGAGCAGAAGTTTAAAGAATTAAAATCAAAGGTTAATTTAATTTCAGTTAAGGATAGATTAAAATTTATATATAATTTTTTTAATATATTATCAGTAGAAGATAATAATATTGAGAATATAATTGAATATGCAAAAAATCAAAACTTAACTATATTTGATGTAATTGCTCCTAAAAAGGTTCTTATGCGTGAGTCTGATCTTATAGAAATAGATGATAAAAAATTTATCAGAGTTTTATATGTTTCTAAATTACCTAAGAGTCTAACTCCAAGATTTTATAATAGAATTACTACAATGGATGATATTAATATAATAACAACATTAAATATTAATCCTACCAATTCTGCTAAGATGATTAAAGTAGTAGATAAAAGTCTGTCTGCTATGGAAACTGAAAGATTAGAAAAAATTAAAAGGGCAGGAAAAAGTAATCTTGACTATGAGTATGTGAAAGATAAAAAACTAGAAACAAAAATATCTAATGCAGAACAATTACAATATGATTTGCAAAAGAATAATCAAAAGATATTCCAAAATAATTTTTTAGTGTGTATAACTGCTAATAGTTTTGAAGAGTTAGAAGATCAAACAGTTAGAGTTCAAGAAATTGCTGCTGAAATGTTAGTTGAAATGAAGCCGTTGTTATGGCAACAATTAGAGGGAATACAGAATATTCTTCCTTTAGGTCATAATAGTCTTCAATTTCAAAGAACTTTAACTAGTGAAGCAACAGCAGTAAATGTACCATTTAATAGTAAAGATTTCAATCATGAGAAATCTTTATTTTATGGTGTTAATCTTGTTAGTAAAAATGCAATTTTCTGTGATAGGAAAAAATTAATCAATGGTAATGGATGTGTACTTGCTACTTCTGGTGCTGGAAAATCTTTTAATGTTAAAACCATTATAGAGCAAATTTTAATTCGTTATCCAGAAGATGAGATATGTATTATAGAGCCACAAAATGAATATGGTGGATTATTAGATGTTTTTGATGGACAAAAGATAATTATATCCACTAATTCTGATACACACATTAATCCGTTTGATTTGTCTTTAAATTATGGATGTAGTGATAGTGGAAAGAGCGAACCAGTAAAAAGCAAAGTTGAATATATTATTGCTTTTTTAGAAAGTATAGTGGGAGCAAATGCTTTATCTGGTGGTCAAAAAACTATTATTGATCGTTGTACTAAGATTATTTTTGAGGATTATGAGAAAAGTAATTTTACTGATGATAGTTTATTACCAACATTACCATCTTTTTATGATATGCTTTTGAAACAACCTGAAGAAGAAGCAAAAGATTTAGCATTAATCATTGAAAGATATGTAAAAGGTTCTATGGATTTATTCTCTAAGAGAACCAATATAGATATTCAAAATAGATTAGTATCGTTTGATATTAGTCAGTTGTCTGCATCATTACAAACTACTGGATATCTTGTAGTATTGGATCACATTCAGAATAGATTGGCAAAGAATAAAGAGTTGGGAAAATATACGTGGATTTTTATAGATGAATTTCACATCTTACTTGCTAATCCTTATTCTGCACAATATGTAGCCAATTTTTATAAAACAGGAAGAAAGTTAAATGCTTTGAATACAGTAATCTCACAACAAATTTCTCATTTACTGCGATCGGAATCTGGAAAAGATATTTTGTCTAATTCTGAGTTTGCTCTAATATTAAAACAAAAACCTTTAGATTTACCATCTATTTGTAATATTTTTAATATTAGTGATGAAGAATCAATGTATGTTCAAGGTGATGCTCCTACTGGACAAGGTTTAGTAGTATTTGGTTCTGATGTTATTCCTTTTACTAATAAAGTACCAAAAGATTATTTAATCTATCAAGTTAATAATACAGATAGTCAAGTACAGGCAAGATAATTATGAAAGATAATACTGAAAGAGATGTTAAGAGGTCAATTGATAGATTATCAACATTATCATCAGAAGCATCAAGTCATACATTTAAATCAGTAGATAAAATAGCAAAAAAAGCATCTGATTTGATTGAAAACAGATCCATAGAACAAAATCTAGCAGAAAAAGAGAAGGAAGTAGAATCAAGATTAAAAACATCAGAATATGTCCAAGAAAATAATAATGAAACGGATTTATCAACAGAAGGCAATAATGATTCTACAAGTAAGTTGAAAACAAATGTTAATAACGACACATCATCAACAACTAACTTTCAGGAAGAAAAAGATGTAGAAGCAAAAGATTCTGATAAGGATATTCCTAAGAAAAGTAAATTAAAAACAGTTGTAGAAAAAACTAATAAAAAAATATTCAAATTTAATGATAATCAAGGAAAGGTATCAAAGGTAGCAACCACAGTTAGTAAAGGTGGCGAAAAATTATCTAAAGCAGGTAGAAGTATTGTTAAAACATCAAGAGAACTAAATAAGGCAATGAGTGAAAATGGTAGTGGTGTAGATTATATAAATGAAAAAATAACTCGTAAAATTAAAACTAAGGCATCTAATAAAATTAAAAAGAAAACAAAAAAAGTCGCAAGTAAAATAGGAAAAAAGTTTAATCAAACTATTGGTAAAAAATTATTTCAAGTTGCAAAAACTATTGTTATGAAATTAATAAAGATGCTTATATCATTATTAGCTGCATTGGCAGAATTTATTATTCCATTGGCACTTATTCTTATAATAATAATTTCAGTATGTTCTATATTTGGTTCTACTATGTCTGAAAGTTCTCTCAGTTCATATCAACAATATATGAATTCCATTCAAGAGGAGTATGACAAAAAAGTTGATGAATTCTTAGAAGAAAATCCAGATGGAGAAGTTTTTGCTGTTGGTGGCAGTTATGGTAGAATTGATTGGAGAATTCCATTATCCATAATGCAAGGTACAGGAGCAGAATTAGAATTCGATCAAACTGAAAAAGATTTAATACAAAAATTTAAATCTGAAGGTTTATTGGAAAAACATGAGATATTGGAACAGGTTGTATATGATACAGATGAGGCAGGTAATACAACAGAAACTACAAAAAAAGTATTAGTAATTACCAATAGCATGTATGAAGATTATATGGATTGGTGTCGTGATAATTATAGTAATATTGCTAACTTTAATAAAGCAAAAAAAGTATCTAATGGAACAGAAACTTATTTTACTAAAGATCAATTAGATATGATAAGTTTATTGTATAATTCAGATTTTTTTGCAGATGCTTTAGGTAGTAGTTTTAAAACACGAACTCCTACTTATGGAAAAACAAATATACCATTGAATCTTAATACCGAACATTTTAATGAAAAAAATGCTTTAACAAATGCTGGTTTTAAGGGACAATGTACTTGGTTTAGTTATGGTCGTGCATTACAAGTATCTGGAAAAAAGATGCCAACAGGAAACGCACAAACTTGGATTACTTCTGCAATATCAATGGGATATGAAACTGGTACTCAACCTTCATATAATTCTGTTGTAGTATTGTCTTCCAAGAGATTTGGACATGTTGCTTTTGTAGAAGCTTATGATGGAAAAACAATAACTATATCTGAAGGAAATGTTGGTAATGCTTGTAGAAGTGATGATTCATGTAGTCAAGTAGAATATGCTAATAAACATGCAAATGAGTTAGTAAGAACAAAAACTTATAGTTCGTTTGATGAGTATAGAAGAATAAATAAAAATAATGGATACACCATTATAGGATTTATATATTTAGATTAAAAGGAGAAAAAATGAAAAAGAAAAAATTATGGATACTACTTATTGTAGTATTATTTGTTTGTAGTCTTACATCAGTATTGTTTAATTATAAAAATATAAAAAGGAATATAGAAATTGCTAAAGAAGAACAAGTTGAAAAAGAAAGAAAAGAAGAAATGCTAAAACAGGATTTAATTAGTCCTGTTTTAATTTTAAAGCAAGATAAATTAATAATGTATCAAGGTGATGAATTAAATTATAAATCATTTATAAAAGAAGCAACTGATAATTTAGAAGGAGATTTAACTGATAGAGTTAAATATACAAAAATAGATACTTCTAAAACAGGAGAATTTTATGTTGATTATGAAGTAAGTGATTCAGCATCAAATGTTATTAAGGCAAGATTATTAGTAATTATTCGTGAAAAGCCAAATTTTAAGGATTAATTTAATATAAGTGAGGTGATGAAATATGACTGATGAACAGTTATTAACAATGTTTCGTAAGTATAAGAAAAAGAGAAATATAATTATAATTTCAATATTGGTAATTATTATTAGCTCTATATTTATATTTTTATCTATCAGTAATACTTCATCTAAAAATGATGCAAAAAGCAAAGAAATTACTAATGTATCAAAAGAAAAAGATGAAATAGCTCCAGTTATAAAACTTAATACTAATTATATAGAAATTATTGAAGGAGGTGATGTGGATTATTTAAAATATATTGAAAGTGTTATAGATGATAAGGATGGAGATCTTTTAGAAAGTATTACTTATAATGAAATAGATACAACAAAAATTGGTGAACAGAAAATAATATATACTGTTTCAGATTCTTCTGGTAATACATCACAAGAAGTTGTTGTAGTTAATGTACTAAAAAAAGAAGAACCAATAGAAGAAACAAAAGAAAATACTTCATCAAATTCTAGTAGTGTTGAGTCTTCAAAAAAAGAAGAACAACAGCCATCAAATAGTGTGTCAAATAATACAACTACAAAACCTGAGCCACCATCTAATAATCAAGTAGAAGATACACCTTCTACAAAAAAAATAATAAAATATTTTTTGTTTAAAGATGGATATACTATGCAAAATGTTTCAGAAGCATGTGCAACTGAATTGAAAAAGACAAACAGAACAGGTATTTGTAGTCCAATTCAAGATGAAAATGGCATCTATTTGGGTATGAAATTAGAAACAAATTAATTTAGAAAAGGGAGATGTATAAATGAATAAAGAATATATAAAAGAATTATTTGAAGAAGAAAAAGAAGTCTTTATCCATCATGGATTAGATATAGAAACTCCAGAAGATTTGGAGGATTTTATGGAATCAATTATAATTTCAAATATGCAATTTGAGTTTGATATATCTCCAAATGCAGATAAATTATTTAATAGGGATAAAGAAAATACTAAAGAATTATCAAATGAAGATCATGATATAGAAAAATGATTTTTTTTACATTGAGTGTTTACTAGTGTAAACAAAAAGATAAAGAAAAGGAGAAAAAAATGAAAAATAATTATATGATATTAGCAGAAATAATAAAAAATAGAAGAATAGCTTTAGGATATAGTTTAAGGAATTTAGCAAATGAAGTTGGTATTAGTCATACAGAACTTGTACGTATTGAAAACGGTAATAGGCAATGTTTAAATACTATTACATTATTAAAAATATGTAAGTTATTAAATTTAGATTTTTTAACACTTTTAGAAGATGCCAACTTTTATGAAAGAGAAGAGGAAAAATTGTTTTATATTATTGTTAAAAATGCAGAAACAAAGGTATTTAAAATCCATGCAACTAGTGAACAATCAGCTCTTCCTATTATAATAGATTTTTTATCAGAAAACGATATTATTAAAATAGACGAAAAAATTAAGAATACATTGATATTTGCCACACCTGATAAAAAAGAAATGCAAACAGTATTGAAAGATTTAAAAGAAAAAAATGAATATGAAATAGCAGAAAAATATAATAGAATTCCTTGTGAAATTACTGCTGTTTCAGGTGAAGAATTTGAGGATGATTTCGAAGATGATGACTTTGAAAGTGAAGAGTATGAAGACACGGATGATTTTTTAGGCGATATAAAAATATATTTTGAAATTAATAATTTCAGTGGGAGAAAATCAAATGGACACATTAATAATAAGTAATGAAAGTAATATTCTTCATATATCAAATAAAGGTTATACTGTCGATTACACCTTTTATGATTGTAAAGGACACAGTATAGACGGAGGAATATTAGAAAGTGAAAAAGAAAAATTTGATACTCAAGAAGTTAAAAATGAAATAATAAAGATGTTTGAAGACACAATTGTCTTCTCTCAACCTTATATGATTTTAGAAGGGGATAGAGCAGACAGTCTATTAGAATTAATTGAAATGGAAGATTATAAAAATACTCAATTAAAAGTAAATGATTTTTTATCTTCCGTTAAAAATAGTTCGTATATTGAACTAGATAAATAAAAAGTAAAAAAAAGAAAAGGAGAAAAAATTTATGAGAAAACAATATGATGATTTTACTCAAATGAAGTTAAAAGAGATGTGCAAATCAATAAGTGATATGACTTATACTTATTTAGATCCAGAAACTCATTTGCCTACTAAAGTACCAGCATCACACTATGAAAAAATATTGGATCAAGTTAAAGAACAATACATGGGAGAAATAACTAGTAAACAATTTTTAACTATTATGTATAATCAATTAACTGCGTTAAAGAAAGAAGATGACAAATATTTTCAACAAGCATTATTATGTATGGACTTAGGTATAAATCCAAAAGATATGAGAGTTGATGAACAATTAGCATTGTCTATGACCTATGATTTCATTTATGAAAAACAAAAAAATATGAAAAAGGACTACCATTTTTTGGATACAGAAGTTATAAATGCTTATAGAGAAACTAAGGATAATCCTGTAATTCAGGCACAGGCAATAAAAATGTCTACTGATTATGAAGAAACTCAAGAGCAAGAAGAATCTATTGATAAAGATGATGATTATGATCTTGATTATAACTAAAATTTTAATAGGAAAAATTCAAAATGACATTAGATAAAAACTATATTAAAGATACTTTAAAAAAACTTGGACAAAAATATGGTGTCAGAGAAACTTTTGAAGATTTTGTGTATTGTTGTGCATATTCATTATCTAATTTAACAAATTTTAATGATAGCCGTGAAAAAGAATATTTGAATATATCTAAGAAATATGAGAAAGAAGATTTTAATTCATTTGCATCAATGTTATCAGCATTAACATTAGAACTTAGCAAAGATGATTGTGAAGATATTTTAGGAAATGTTTTTGAAGAATTAGGTTTGCATGATAAAGGTAGAGGACAATTCTTTACTCCTCTACATATCAGCAAATTTATGGCAAAAATTGTATTTGATAAAGAAAATATTCAAAGAGAAATATCAAAAAAGGGTTATATAACAATAGCAGATGAATGCTGTGGCAGTGGTAGAATGTTATTTGCATATCTTAAATTATTAAAAGAAAACAATGTAAATTTAAATAATGTATATTTTGAAGGGGCAGATATATCAAATCTATGTTGCTGTATGACTTATGTCAGTTTATCATTAATGGGAGCTAGTGCAATAATAAATCACCAAAATACATTGTCTTCTGAACGTTTTGGATACTATATAACTCCAGGATTAATTTTAAATGAAAATTTAGTTAATAATTTAATTAAAGATGGATATCTTGAATCAACAAAAGAAAATGATTTAAATCAAGAAAATGATATAAAAAACTTAGAAGAAGAGCAGGAATTAGAAATATAAAATTTTTATGAAAGGAGAAATTATTTTATGCCAAATTGGGTAAAAACTATTGTAAAAACAAAACCAGACGTATTAAAAGATATTTTAAAAAAATATTCAAATGAAGATGGTTTTTCATTTGAAAAAGTAATTCCAATGCCTAAGGAATTAGATGTAGAAAGAGGTAGCAGAGGTCAAGATGGACTTATGTATCTTTTTTTAGAAAATGATAATGGTATTTCTAAGGAAAAAATTAATCAAGTATTTCGTTCATTAAATTCTTTCTTTTCTGATATTTATAAAGAAAAAAGATTTAAGATGATTGAAGAAAAATATAATGAAAACAAAAATGAAAAAGAATATGTGGAAAGTGTTAAACTTGCCAAACAATATATTTCTAATTATAACAAATATGGTTATACAGATTGGTATAATTGGCGTTGTGATAACTGGGGAACAAAGTGGGATTTAGCAGAATTAGATTATAATAAAGATACTATGATTTTTCAAACAGCTTGGAATTTTGCTGAGAATGTTATATTAGAACTTTCTCGTAGATATCCTGAAGCTGTTTTTGAATGCAAATTTGCTGATGAAGGTATACAAGAAAATTCTGGCATATTAAAAATAAAAGATGGAGAAGTATTCGAAGAAAAATACAATTTGGAGATGGAGTCAATTGAAAAAATTTGGGATTATTATTTAGATGATAGCGAAAAAGAATCATCAAATGAAGAAATAGATAATGAAATTGAAATGGAATATTAGAAAGGAGCTAAATAATGGGACAATATCATAAATTTATGAATTTTGATAAAAAAGAAATTTTAAATCCTCCTGGTCCTTTAAAATTAATGGAATGGAGTTATCAACAAAATGAATATATGCTTCAAATAGAAAATCTAATAAAAACATCTTGGAAAGGTGACAGAGTTTTAGTTATTGGAGATTATGCAGATGATTTTTATGAAGGTGCATATTCTAGTGAACTTTTGAAAACTATACGTGAAGAAAATAAAGAATATGGACTTCATAATATATATGATTACCCATACAAAGAACTTAAAAATACGTCTTTTTACTCAAATAGATTACCTTCTCGTTATATTTACAATGATTCTATAAAAGAATACATTGATTTAAAAAAGCAACCTATACAATGGGTAGTATATGATGAAAATATTAATCTAATAGATGGTGCAAAAATACATCCACTAAGTTTGGTATTATCATGTTGTAATGGTGCAGGTGGAGGAGATTATTACGCACTAAATAATGAAGACGTTGGTTGTTGGATTACAGATTCAAATAATATTAGTTTTTCAGATGAATTAAAAAAAGGATATACAGATTCTAGATTATTATTTAATGAATTTAGCAAAAAAGAAAATAACATTGATATAATTATTGATTATATAAAGGAAAATTTTAAAGTTTCAGATATTGGAAAAATAGAAAACATGAAATTTTCACCTTCACTTTTCTTAGATAAAAATGAAGAAAAATGTATTATAGAAAAATCTATTAGAAAAATAATAAACAAACAAATTGATTTAAAAAACAAGGTTCGAGATAAAGATAAGGATGCTCAAGATATTAAGGATTTAGTTGCTAATTATGAAGAAGAATTAGAAAAATAACTTTAATGAAAGGGGAATATTATGAATAAACAATTAGATAAAAAAATAGAAAGATTAGAAGGGTTAAAGGAAAAAGAAAAAGAAAGAATTAACTCAATAAATCAAGTTATTGCTGAATATGATAAACAATTAAAAGTTTTATATGATTTGAGAAAAGAACAAGAAAAAATTTATCAAAGACAACAAGAATTAGATTTAAAAATTAAGGAGCAACAATAACTATGAGTAGTTATTTCAAGGCAAGAGATGAATTAGTAAAGATGTATGTTAAAAGTTTAGAAGAAGGAAAAATCCCCTGGGAAAAAATGTGGCAAACAAGTATACCAGAAAATGGAATTACTGGAAAAAAATATAAAGGAATTAATAATTTAATTTTATCTTACGTAGCACTTCAAAGAGGTTATAAGGATGCAAGATGGTGTACTTATATTCAGATTAAAAAGAATAAATGGAAACTTAAAGATGCAAAAGGACAAGGTGTTTGCATTGAATATGTAGGTATGAAAAACAAAAAAGATAATAAACTTTACTCCTTTGAAGAGTATAAGAAAATAATTAATGACTTCCCAGAAAAAGAAAATGAATTTTCAATAAGAAGGTATAACTATATAGTATTTAATGCTGATTTAATAGAAGGTATAGAAAAGAATAATGATGTCATTAAAGAAAAAATAATTAGTAATGATTACATCAGTAATATTATTAAAAATATTGGCGTTAAATATCAAGAAAAAGGAGAACAAGCATATTATGATATACTTGCTGATGAAGTAGTTATACCTCCTTCTAATACTTTTAAAAGCACTTATGCTTACTATTCAACACAATTACATGAAATTGCCCATTCAACAGGTCATCATACTAGATTAAATAGAGATATGAGTGGTGAATTCAGATCGGAAGCGTATGCAAAGGAAGAACTAAGAGCAGAGATTGGTTCTTCTTTTCTTATGCAAAAATTAGGATTAGAATATGATGAAAGGCATTTGAATAATCACAAAGCTTATGTAAGAGGTTGGTTGGATATTATAAAAAACAAACCTCAAGAATTATTTTTAGCAATCTCAGATGCTAATAAAATTGTTTCATATTTAGAAGATAAAAGTTTATCGAAAGAACAAAATATTTCAAAGGAAATAGAAGAAATGGAGATGGAATATGCGTAGCA
This sequence comes from Bacteroidaceae bacterium, assembly GCA_963616135.1. Classification (GTDB taxonomy): domain Bacteria; phylum Bacillota_I; class Bacilli_A; order RF39; family UBA660; genus UMGS1613. Next base: position 129,367 of record CAVEJT010000001.1, read on the forward strand.
TTCATAGTAGACATTATATTTATACACATTGGTTAAGAATTGATATGAATAATGATGAAATAAAGCAATGGGAACAATTAAAAAATTATTGGAATAAATATGATTGTTCTATGACTGTATATTATTATGATTATAATCCTTTAACAGAAAAAGCAATTAAATTAGATTGTAATCAATCATATCAAGATTTAGATCTTGATGTTAACTCTATGTCCTCTGGTAGTTTAAAAAGAGTAAAAGCAAAACCAACAAATATAACAGTATATAATAAAGGAATTGAACATTTTTTTGTTAATAAGTTAGGTCTGGAAGTGTTAGACACACTACGAAAACCTAAGTCTAAAATTAATGTTCCAGAAGATCAACTTATAACAGTAGATGTTTTAAGTGAATTTGGCAGAATGAAAAATATAGAAAAGTTTAATGAAATAATGAAAGAAGAAGACTGGAAAATTGTTAAGATACCAAGTGATGTAAGTTATCATTATCAATTGTATTTTGGAAAAGGAAAACAAGTATATAATAGGTACGAATACGCATTTAATGATTTCACATTTAAAAGTAGATTTAAAGATAGATTAGAGAGATTTGTAAATAATGTAGTAAAACAAAAAGAATTAAATTTGGATAATTTTATTGGGAAAAAAATAAATATGTTTGAATCAAAACATCAAATATCAACAGATAAAAAAATTAATATTGATGTTAAATGTATAGGATTAGTTTTAGGAATAAATAATAATTGTTTTGATATATATGATTTTCAAAGACCATTAGGTGAACAATTTTATTCACTAAATTTAAAAGACTTTGAGCAAAAATTTAAAGCAGGGATTTATAAACCAAATTTTAATTTGTTAACATCTTATGAAAAGTTAGAATTAAGAAAATATATGTATAATAAAGCAAAAAAATTTACAAATCTTTGTGCAGATTGGGATTATAGAAATATAGATATGACGGATATACATTTAGAGTCTTTGAAGATTCAAAAAAACAAAATTTCTCTTTCGTGTGAAAAATATTCAACAAAATTAGATACTTATATTTCTGCCGATATATTTGAAATTGAATCAAAAGAATTAGTAGATGAATTTAATATGATAGATTTAGAAAATAGAGAACAAGTTCTAAACTTTGCATCTAAATTAGAAAGTTATATTGATTATGATAAAGCAGAAATATTACTAAATGAAAAAGAACAAAATATGGTTGAAGAAAAGAAAAATTTAGAAGAAATGGAGATAGAATATGACTGATATTTTAGATATTTATGAAAGTTTGGCAGATTCAATAGAAGAAACAGAGGAATTTAGAATTTATGATTTTATAAATTATTTGGGTATTAATGTTGTTGATAAGGATTTACCAAAGGAAGAAATAACAAGAATTATAAATATATGTAGAGAATGTACAGATAATTTTATTGATCCATTTAAACTTGCCAAATCTTTAACTTCTGCTATATATGAGGAAGAATATTTAACATTAGATGAGTTAGAACGTATACCTTCAGAGTCTATAAAATATTTTTATTCTAATGAAAAAATGGATGAATTAGAATATTATTTTGAATCGTATCAGGAAATTTTAACTTCAACAAAAGAAATATTAGCTGGATATTCTTATACAATTGGTAGAGTGGTTCAGGATGGTTATTGTGTTGAACTCCATTATTGTAGTGATAGAGGAGCAACTTTAGAATATGGAACAAAAACATCTCATGATTGTTGGGAAAATGAAGTTGAAGAAGCAGAATGGTTTAATACAAATTTATCAGATGACTATATTATAAACAGATTGAATTGTTTATATGATGAAGAATTTTCTAGTAAGGAAATATCAACAGAAAAAACAGAAGAATTAAATTTAATCGATCACATTTTATCAAATCATAAGGTAAATGACATCACCTTATATTTAGATGCTGAAGGAAATTTATTTGCATTTGATGATATTAATTGTTGGAAGAACAATGAATTTTATGACTTTATGTTTAATGAATTATTTGTATATAATCAAGATGGAAAAGTAGATTTAATAGATGATTCTGATTATAAAAAATTAGAAGAATATAGAAATAACTATAATGAAAAATCAAATGATTTAGAAATGGAGATGGAACATGAGTAAGGTAAATGAATTAAAGAAATTAGCAAAAGAATTTTATAAATATAATTTTAGTATATATGATTTTTGTTATTATTTAGGATTAACTAATGTTAAAGAAGATATTAATGATAAAGATTTAGAAATTTTGTTAAATAAATGTTCTGAATTAAGTGGAGAATATACTGATCCAATTGAAGTAGGACAATCATTAGCAAATTTAATCTATGAAGAAAAAAGTATTACAATAGATAAATTAAAAACACTAGATGCTGAAAGATTTAATGATTGGTATATTGATGGTAGAGAAGTAGGAAATGAATTAGAAAAAGAACAGGAGATGGAATAATGAATATTATTTTTGGATATAAAACCATGCCAGAATGGCACAAAGAAAATTTAAAAAACTATTATATTTTAGATGGAATTTATAAAGTTTCGCCAGACATTGATGAAGAGGATGCACAATTTATTTTTGATATTTGTAAGAATGTTAAGAATGAAAAAGTGAATCCTTTTTCTATTGCACATTATTTAACTGAACACTATCTTAATGGTGATATTTATAAAGAAGAATTAAAAAAAGCAGTTTCTGGTGAAATTATTTCTGCTGTTTATTATGATGATTTAAATTATTTACCATTATTAAATGACAGAAATGAAATAGAAAGAAGTAAATGATATTAAGTAAAAAAAAATAAACCGTCGGGGACTATATTTGCAGGTCTTAGGAGTTCGTCCTAACAAGTGATGGGTGTGTCAACACCATGCTTGATAGAAAAAATAAGACTATTAAATAACCTCAGTTATAAATTTGAATTTAGAAAGGAGCAAAGATGGAATTTAAGTCAATAGAAAAGTGGCGAGTTCAAAGAGATTTAAATTTAACTGAAGTACAATTAGATGAAATTATAAAAAGAGCAGGAAGACGACATCCAATGGAAGATTGGGTTTATCTTCGTGTGGCAGGTAATGGTGATGTAATTGAATATTTGAAACTGGAATTTGTTTATTGGTTGAAAGAAGTTTATTTCAATAAAGAAAAGTTTTATCTTGATCTTGAAATAGAATTTTTTGAAAAACAAATTAAGAGATTAGAGTCAGAATTAAATATATCTCCTTATCAGTTTAAATATAACGACACATCATTGAAAGATTTACGTTTATATTTTAATAAAAGTAAAAACGCAATTGGAAGAGCAGTCAATGAAATGCAAAAGCATAATAAGTTTTCATATAAATATATCAAAGATGGAAAGGTTATGATTAATAAAGATGGTGTTAAATGGTTAGCAGAAAAATATTTTCGTAAAGCATACTTGAAAGATTTAGAACTATATAAACTTGAATTACAAGAAAGAAAGATAAAACTGGATGAATTCAACAGAAGAAAGATATAGTAAATTAAGAAGACAAAAAATAAATGTAATGCTTAACGAAGAGGAAAGAAAAATTATAACCGAAAAAGCAATCAAATATGGATTTGGTGATTGCTTAGCAGAATATATAAGAGCAGCATGTATTTATGAAAATATATATATAGAAGATGTTCAGGGAAAGCAAGAGTTATGTGAAATTGTAAGTAGGTTTATAGAAACATTAAGAGAAATATTAAAAGAACAAAAGAAAATATTAAATAACTACATGTTAGATAAAAAAGATATTGATGTTATAAGTAATCAGAATAACATTATAATTAAAATGATAAATAAATTATCTAATTTAGTAATATCAATTTTGTCTGTTAATACAGAAAAGAGAATTCAACAGAGATTAGGAATGGTTGAAAAATATAAAGTAGATGAAAACTTCTATAAAAAAATCATGAATAACAACTATCAACATTTTATAGTAAGACCATCTAATTTAAATAGACCTAATCAAAAACCTATGTATATAGTTTATTTAAATAATAACACTTATACCTATTCATTAGAAGATATTAATAAAGAGGACTTTATTAAAAAGGTAAATGAATGCAGAGATATTGCTATGCAGAAAGATTTATTAATATCATTTTATAGAGAAGACAGCATATTGAATTTTGGAGTCATTATGGAATTTCAAGATAAAAAAGCAGCCAAAGAATTTGCTAGTGAAATTAATTCACAGTTCTTTTCGTTAGAAGGTGATGCACGTGCCAACAACCTCTAGGTGGTCGGTGCATGGTGTTCAGGGAAGAATAGATTGCATCAATTATATTAAAGATTCCAAAAAAACAAAGGATGGAACATTAATAACAGGTATTAATTGTTCTTCTCAATTTGCTGCTTATGAGATGAAAGTTAATAACGATAAGTTTCATATAATAGAAGATAACGATAGTAGAACCTGTTATCATGGATATCAATCTTTCGATCCAAAAGAAAAGGGATTAACACCAGAGAAAGTTCATGAGATGGGAGTTGAACTGATGAAGAGATTATATCCTGACTTCCAAGTTTTAGTCACAACACATGTTGATAGATCCCATTTGCATAATCATTATGTTATAAATGCTGTTAATCTAAAAGGCAGAAAATTAGAAGACAGATTAGCCAATCCTATTGAAGGATTGTATGGTTTAAGAGATATGAGTGATAAGATTGCACTAGAGTATGGATTAAAAATAATTGAGGATGCACCAAAAATTGGAAGGTTTGGTAAAAGCAAATATTTATATAGTGAAGCTATTAAGACTTGGCGTCAGCAAATAATTGAAAAGATAGAATACTTAAAAAGTATATGTTTTTCTTTTGATGAATTGTTAGAAAGATTAACTTTTGATGGATATCAAATTAAGGCAGGAAAAAATATTCGTATTCGACCTTATGGGAAAGAAAGATTTGTAAGTATCAAAACATTAGGTGAAGGATACAGTGAAGCAGAATTAAAAGAATTTTTTAAACAAAAAAGAAAAAATCAAACTGTAATTAATTTTGAACAATATAAATTACTTGATGAAGATAGTGAAATTTTATCTTTATATAATGAACTTGCAATTAGATCAAAACAATCTATTTTATATAGTATGAAGGATTTAGATGCTAATAATGATTATTTTAAATACTATAATTCCAGATACATGGAAATAAGAAGATATCATCAATTAGTAGATACTATTAATTTTTTAAATGATAATAAGATATTTGGTTATGAAACTTTAGAAGAACAAATTGAAAAATTGAAACAAGATATTATTAGTAAAGAAACAGAATATCAAGAACTTGCTTCTGAAAATGAAACATTACAATTGCGAGTGCCTTTGTGTAATTTATATTTAGAATATTTGGATATATATGAGTCATATAAAGAACAACAAGAATTATCTTCTTCATACTTAGAACCATCTAAAGAAGTAAAAACCTTTTTAGATGTAAAGGAACAGTTAGGTGTTCAATCACTAGATGAAGTTCAAGATATTTCAGCAGAAGCAAATAGATTGAAAGTAAAAACAAATAAAAGTTATGCTTATTTAACTTATTTAAAAACAAAAGCAAGTGAGTTAGAAAAGATAAAAGGTATATCACTTGAAAGTGAAAAGGGTTATATCAAGAGCGTATCAGTTAGTAAAAGTATGATAGATGAATCACGTTCAACAAAAGAAAATTATTGTTTAAGAATTCCATATAGTGAAAATTATATTTATGTTCCAAAAGGTAATATTGCATGGATTAGTTTTGATAAACGAGGAATTTTATATCTAGTGGATGATAAAGAATATATTTTATATGATAAGTATAACGAAGAAAAAAGACGTGCAACAGGAGAAGAAATAGAAAAAATTTCTCAAGAAGAAAAACAAAAAATAAATGATTATTATAAGAACAAATAAATAGGAAGGAATAAATATGGAAACGTTAAAAAAAGAAGAATTAATTAATATTTTAAAATATGCTTATTTTATGTCTATGGTGGTAGCACCAATTAATGCAAGAAAAGTTGGATTAAATAAAGCAGGTGGACTAATACCTGAATTTTATCAGTATTTAGTTGAGGCATTAGAAAAAGGTGAGCGAATAGATTTAAGTAGAGATCCAGAAAATGATATTTTAAGTGATGTTTATCAGAATTGTATAGTTCCAGATGTTGGTGAGAGAAATTTAACTTATGCAGATTTTTTTATTGGTGCTTCAAAAAAAGAAACAACGCCAGAACATGATGATTTTGAAAAATAGTTTTATGTGGTATAATTAAATATAGAAGCAACAAATAAACAATAATTTGTTGAAATGGAGGAGTTGACTATGAAAAAGAAACTATTTGCTATTTTATTATGTGGAGTGGTGATATTAGGTATGACTGGGTGTGGTACGAAAAGTAATTCAAAACCAAAAGATAATACAGAAGATAATATAAAGATTGTTAAATCTGAAAATAAGTCAATTAAATACACCGACTTTGATAACGGTCTAGTTAAAATGAAAGTACCAGAAGGATGGAAAGTTGAAATTTTATTAAATAATTATGTTATGTATACTTTGAGAGTGTATAATCCTGAAAATCCGTTATATCAATTTTTCTTTAGTTTAAAAACTGAAGGATATAATAAGTCAAAGGAAGCACAAGCATTTCAACAAAAATATTATCCAAACGATTATGCTGGAAAAATGCCTGTAATAGAAGATAAAACAACAGAAGGATTTTATAAAGCAGTATTCAGTCTAAATAAAGATCCATTCCCAGTTATGACAGATTTTACTGTTATTGATAATTTAGGCAATGGTCCATTTGGTGGAGATATGTTAAGAGCTTCATTTAAAGATGGTAGTGGAAATGAAGGAGAGGGAGTATTTACAGGGTATGTATTTGATGCAGGTACATATTATGTACCTGAAAATTTTCTTACTGGAAAACAAATAGATATATACTTTTTAAGTGTATATGATGCAATGTTTGTTTCAGCACCAAAAGGAGAACTTGTAAATTGGCAAGAACCATTAAATACGATTGCTTCATCAATGGAATTTACTGATACATTTATGAATGCAGTTCAAAGCCAATTAGATGCTCAAATGAAAACTTTTAATAATATAAGAAGCATTTGTAATGAAATATCTGATGGTATAATGGACTCTTGGGAAAAGAGAAGTGCTAGTTTTGATATAATGAGTCAAAAGCAAAGTGATGCAACTCTTGGATACGAAAGAGTTTATGATACTGAAACAAATGAAATATATAAAGCATATAATGGCTTTACTGATGATTATGATGGAAAAAGATATAAATCTATATCAGATGATATGTACACAAAAGGTATAGATGGATATATTGAAAAGAAATAAAATATGTTGTAAAGCAGACTAATTAAAAAAAGTTTGCTTTTTTTGTAGTATAATTATATATAGAAGTACAGATAAATAGTAATTTGAAAGTGAGATGAAATATTGTGAAAAATAAAAAACTAACGAATTGGATCATCGCCATTATAGTTGCTATTGTGTATCTATCAGTAAGTTTTATATTTGATATATGGGCATATTCTTGGCTTATATGGGTGGCTTATGCAATTTATAGATTTATTGCAAAATAAAAAATTACAATTTGTAGAAAAGCAAAGAATCTTTGCTAAAAACAATAATATTGTAAAGAATCTTTGATAGATTATTTAATACTTTATTAATAAAATATTTTTGGAAGGAGGAAAATTATGGATCTGGGTAAAAAAATATTAGATATAAGAAAGGATAACAAAATGTCTCAAGAAGATTTTGCAGAGATTTTTAATGTAACTAGACAGACTATATCTAGTTGGGAAAACTCTAAAAGTTATCCAGATATTGAAACACTTATAAAGATGAGTGATAAATTTAATGTTTCTCTAGATATTTTGTTAAAAGGTGATAAAAAAATGATAAAGAATATTGATGAAAATGTTAAAAATAACAAGAGAAATAAGAAAATAATAATTATTTTAATAACAATTATTATTGCACTTGCAATTGCCTTTGGAATTATTTATAAATTTAGTTTATTTGGTTTCAATAATACAAAGAGTGATGCTAAAGGAAGTTTATATGTAGCTTGTTCTCTAAAGGATAATAAATACTTTTATAATGTAAACTATGGAGATAATTATAGAATATTATCTGTTGATGGAGATGAATACATTATGAAGAATGTGGATACAGAAAAAGCAACAAATGCTAAAGAAGTGATAGATATAATCAAAGATTATTTTGAATTACATAATGGCAGTTGTGAATAAATTACAATTTTACGAGCAGAAATGCTCTTTTTATTTTAATTAAAAGAAAGGAGAAAAAATGAATACAGATTATATAAAAAGTTTATTAATTATGTTTAATAATAAAAATGTTTATGAAATTGAAACAGCACTGGCAATTTATGAATTTATGGATAAGGATATTAATAGCATATCAGATGCAGAAATATTTAGGGTATATGATTTAATTCATTCACAAGATGAAATATTTGATGATTATGTTAAAGAAGAAATTCAAAGAATCAAAGAAGATCATGATAAAGAGGAAAGAATTAAAGAGGATATATCAAAAAAAGAGAAAGATATTCAAAAAGAAAAAGAACAAGATTCATTTGAAAAATAATAATTTTGTTGAATTATGTGGTATAATTAATTTAACAGAAAATACAGGAGGTGAATATAAATGAAAAAAGCTGAAATTATTGAAGCGTTAGCAGAAAAAACTGGTTTAACTAAAGCAGACGTTGCTAGAGTTTACGAAGGAACTTTTGAATTGTTCAAAGAAGAATTAGGTAAAGGTAATGATGTGGCAGTAGCTGGATTTGGTACATTCAAAGTATCTGAAAGAGCAGCAAGAACTTGCAGAAATCCTAGAACTGGTGAAACAATTAATGTTGATGCTTGTAAAGCAGTATCTTTTAAAGTTGGTAAAGATTTAAAAGAAACAGTTAATAAATAATTAAAAAATGATATTGGGTTAGTATGATGAATACTAATCCTTTTTATTTTATTATAGAACAGGAGGATTTGAAAAAATAATATTATGAAGCAAATAAAAATATTTTTATTGTTTTTGTTATTAATAGTTTTAGGATTTAGTTTATATAAAATAAATCAAATAAATAATGAATTAAATTCTTCACAAGAAATAAAAGAAGAATTGATTGAGTTAGTTGAAATACCAGAAACACCATCAGATGAACCATCTTTTCAAGTTGATTTTGAAGAGTTAAAAAAAATAAATTCTGACGTTATTGGATGGATAGTTATAGAAGGTACAGGAATTAATTATCCTATTGTTCAAGGAAATAACAATTCTTTTTATTTAAATCATTCTTATGATAAAAAATGGAATTCATTAGGGAGTATATTCGCAGACTATCAATCATCAAATGATTTTAGTGATTATAATACTTTTATTTATGGTCATCATACAAGGAATGGAAGTATGTTCGGAGAATTATATAAGTATATGAATGTTAGTTTTTATAAACAAAATAAAACATTTTATTTATATACACCGACAGGAAATTTTACAGCAGAGATTTTCAGTGCATATATAGATAGTACAGATTCGTCTTCATATAATCAATCATTTAATTCAATAACAGAATTCAATGATTATATTAATTTAGTTAAAGAAAAAAGTAATTACAGCACTGATGTAAAAATTGATGTGAATAAAGATAAAATAATTACACTTTATTCTTGTTCTCATGAATCTAATAGAAAGAAAAATGATAGATATTTTATTCATGCAGTATTAAGAAAACTAAGTTAAAAATATATAATTATCTATGCAGTTTAAAGAATGTATAATAATAGCTTTTAACAAAGCTATTTTTTTGTTGGAGTAATTTATGTAGTGCAAAAAATTGAGAGTAAGAAAGGGAGAAATATATGAATGAAACAATGGTTTATACAGTGAAAGAAGTAGCAGCAATTTTGCATAGTAGTCCAAATTATGTCTATACTCTGATAAGAAAGGGTTATCTTCCTGTTGTGAGATTAGGGAGTATAAAGATATTAAAACAGTCCTTAGAAAAATTTTTGATTGAAAATCAAGGAAAAGATTTATCAAATTTAGAAGATATAAAGCCGTTAGATTTTTCTAAAATAGGAGAATAGTTAATGGCACAAGTAAATATAGAAAAGAGAGGAAATGTTTATCAGTATAGATTTGAGATAGCACCACAAGGTGGTAAAAGAAAATTTATTAATAAATCAGGATTTAAAACAAAATCAGAAGCACAGGAAGCAGGTAATATAGCATATACAGAATATATAAATGCTGGTGTTCCTTTTAAAGAATGTAAATTATCTTATAGCGATTATTTAGACTATTGGTTAGATAATTATTGCAAATCAAATTTAAAATACAATACTATTTGTAAATATAGAACTATTATAGATAAATATATAAGACCTAGATTAGGTTTATATAGGTTATCTACACTTACAAGTGTGAGATTAAATATGTTTATTACAGAAATATGTGATGAATACTCTTTTTCAAGATCTTATTTTAAAAATATATTGAAAGTTGTTAAAGGAACTTTTAGAGATGCTTGTAATTTGTATGGATTTATAAAATATAATCCAGCTCTAACGTTGAGATTACCAAAAATGGATATTGATAAAAAAGATCCTAAACATTTATATACACAAGAAGAAATAGATAAGATATTATTTAGATTTAGATATAATGATACTTTTACTTGTTCTTTTTTAACATCATGTTATACTGGTATGAGAACTGGAGAAGTTTTTGCGTTAACATGGGATGATATAGACTTAGATGAAGGTATTATTTCTATTAAGCATAGTATATATGATAAAGCGAAAGATATAAAAGGAAGATGGTATTTAGGAAGCACTAAAACAATATCTGGAGAAAGATTAATCTATATTAGTCCAACTTTATTAAGTGCATTAAAAAATTATAAAGCCAAACAAGATTATTTAAAACAATTATATGGAAATAAATATATTTACTATTATTTAGAAGATGTGAAAAATCAGTATGGCAAAGTGATAGAAAAAAGAATTGTTCAAAAAACTGATGAAACAAAAGATCAAATTACGTTGAATTTAGTATTTACTAAATCTGATGGTAAATTTACAGGTACAGATATTACCAAATATCCATTTGAGATTATTCATAAAGAATTAGGCATAGAAAAATGTAGATTCTACGATTTAAGAGGAAGTTATGCAACTAAGGTTTTAAACTCTGGTGTAGAAATTAGAGATGTTGCTGATATGCTTGGTCATAGAAATATAGAAACGACTGAAAATTATTATGTATCTAGTACAGATACATCAAGAAAATGTGCAACAGATAATTTTGACAAAATGATACAATCGGAAGTTATTAATGAAATATCAGAATATTTAGTTTTTTAATTATTAGCAACATACCCATTCTTTATCATGTGGTGTGTTGCTTATTTTTAAATTTTATAGTATAATTTTAGTAGAACAGTTTTGTTGACTCATTTACTATGTAGTCAACACTATTGGCATATATTTGGAGAACGAATGGTATCATGATAACAATGTGTGCAATTTGTGTGCAAAAATTAAAAAATGTATAGTTCTATATATACTATATGTATGACATAATACCAATACCGTTCAGACCCATTTTCCCTTGAAATATATATAATACTATATATATTTCATAGTATCATATATACTGAAAAAGGATGAACATGCGGCTCTGGTAAGAAGTACAAACAATGTTGTGGCAAATAGCCATAAAATAAGGGAAAAAATTTACAAACATTTTTACAAACAAAATAAATACTAGCAATTTGCTGGTAAAAAAGATGAAGAACATACTGAAATAACAATTTCGATAATACAAAGAATTATGAAAGAATATAATACTAATAATGAAGAAATTGATGATGTGAACATTATTCCTTTTAATGCAAATGAAAGGAAAATAATAATAGCAGATACAAATCAAAGTAGAATAGATAATTTAGTAAGCATTCTTAAAACATATAATGTTGACATATCTATATGTTATAGTATTTCGGAACTACATAGAGAATTGAAAAATTATCAATACTATTTAGTTTTAATTGATGATATGATGCCAAAAGAGTATGATGATATGACTGAAGAAGATAGAATTAAAAGTTGCTCTACAAAATTATTTCAAAAGTTTAATGATATTAATGTTCCGGTGGTAATAATGGTAACTAAAAATAAAAAAATACTAGAAAAAAAAGTATTTAGATTATGATTTTGATGACTATATAATAAAACCTATAAATAAAAGAAATATTAATTTTATTATGGAGAAATATTTAAAAGATAAAAATAATTAACTTTAAAATAAATCAGCAAATACTTGTTGCTGATTTATTTAAGTTTATTGTAAATTATTTATATTATTTTTCTTTACCACACATTTTTGAAAGAGTAACATTATATTCTTTGCATAATTTATACAGGTTTTCGATAGGAATACAAACCATAGCTTTTTCATATTTCAATACACAACTTTGAGTAACTTTTAAGATACTTGCAATATTTTCTTGAGTTAAATTAGCTTTTTCTCTATATTTTTTTTAGTTTTGTGCAAGGGTATCAATCTGAAATCCTTTAATAATATGTTTACTATTTGAATTATTTGTTAAACCAAGTGCATAATCTATACTAACATTATAGTAGTCTGCAAGAAAACATAATTTATCTAATGGAATAATACAAATACCAACTTCCCACATAGAGTATGTAGATCTAGGAACTGACAAAATATTTGCAATATCAGTTTGAGTTAAATCTTTATCTTCACGAATATCTTTTAATTTTTGAACATTAATCATTGTACTTCACCTATATTAATTTTCCCATTTTGAAATAAAAAATAAGAAAAATGCTGATTACGGGACTATTTTTTGCTGATGTGTGTTATAATATAACAAAAAAACGGGAGATTTAGTATGACAGAATATAAAAAAATATAATTAACGAAAAATATATTGCTAATGCAATGTTTAATTATTGTTTGCTTCAAGAAATTAAAGATTCAGAAGAATGGATAAAAATAATTAAAAACCATATTAAAATATATGAAATGGAAAAAATTAACTTAATAAATAAATCTTTTTTTGGATTTTTAAGTAAAGAAACAAAAGATAAAATCAATGTAATAGATGATAAGATACATAATGAATATCTTAAATTAGAAGATGAAATAGATATAATTATTAATCTACAAGATAGTTTGTTAAGTGATAACCAGTTTGAAATATAGCTTTTATGTAATGAATAATCTTTAATTTGTATTTTTATTGATTAATACTAGATAAAACTATTATAAAAGAAATTCTAGTTATAAGATTGGAGGAATTATTGATGATAATTGTATGTGATTTAGATGGTGTTGTTTTTAATTCGGAGGATATTGTAAGATGTCAAGCAGAATTAACAGACTTCATAAAATATAAAGGAAATGGTATAAAGATTAAAGATAAATTTGCAACTTATAAGTGCTATGGCTGGTCTAAAAAGCAGTTAAGAGAATTTGAAAAAGAAATATATCCAGATGTTGGGTATTATTGTTCGGTTTTTCCCTTTGCAAATAAGGTGCTAGAATTGTTAAAGAAAGATGGGTGCAAAATTTATGCCGTTACAAAAAGAGGGTATTTTGGTTCAAAAGAAATACTTTTGACAGAGAAAAAACTGAAACAGGAAAAAATTCAATTTGATGACGTAATATATAATCAGTCAAATAAGGTAGAAACTTGCTTAAAACTAAAAGCTGATATTGTTATAGAAGATAACTATGAGAATATCAAAGAAATAATTAAATCAAATATTAAATGTTTGTACTTGAGAGATATAAGCCAACCTGAAATAAAATCAAAATATGTTAAAGAAGTCCATAATTGGGGTGAGATATATAGATATATAAAAACTATGGATTGGAGTGATATGAAATGAAAAATTCTAATGTTAACATTAATTTGTACAAAACTTTTTTGGAAGTTTATGAATTAAAAAATATATCTAAAACAGCAAAAAAAATGTACATATCCCAATCTGCAGTTTCACAAAATATTAAAAGCTTAGAAAATCAATTGGGAGTAACATTATTTAAAAAATCAACAAAAGGTATTTTTCCAACTAATGATGCTTACTTGATTTATGAAGATGTTAAAAAGGCATTTAATATTCTATTTAATTGTGAGGATAAAATTAATATCAACAAAGGAGAACACATAGGAGTAATTAATATTGGAATACAGTCATTTTTATTTAATTCATTTTTAGTTGATAAGATGATTTCTTACCAAAAAAAATATCCTATGATTAGATTTAATATAATTAATAAATCTACAACAAATATGTTACAAATGTTATCGGACGAAAATGTTGATTTTGTTTTGGATTGTTTTCCGATAAATAATAAAAATTCATCAATTATTGTTGAAAAGATAGGTTCAATAGAAAATAATTTTATTACGTCAATTAATGATAATAGAGAATATTTAAGTGAAGACAAATTGAAAACAGATAAACTTATTTTCCCTACAAAAGATTCTAATATTTATTTAGAAATAAAAAGTCACTTAAATATTACAGATGATTATCCTATCGTTTTTGCAGGTACTACTGAGAATGTTGTTAATTTGGTTTCGAAAGAGATTGGTATTGGAAATATAATGTGTAATAAAGATAAAATAAAAATGTTTAGTGATAAAATTAAAGTTATAAATACAAATTTTAATTTACCTAAAACAGACTTTTTTTTATGCTATAAACC
>CAVEJT010000002.1:0-55604 GCA_963616135.1 Bacteroidaceae bacterium
CCATATTTCATATATACTCGATATTAAATATAATATTTGGATTTTTTACTTACGATATAATTATAAAGTTAATTGCAAATACCAATAAAAAATGATATACTTTATATGGTGATAGTATGTCTAAGAGAAGAGTTCCCAAAGTATCTAAAAGAAGACTTAGTTGTTTTGGGCCTATTTGTTTAATAATAATAGTGTATTTTTCGTTTAGCTTATTATATAATATTTACACAATTTATGAATTGACAGTTGAAAAAAAGCAATTAGAAGAAAAGTATGTAAAATTACAAGAAGAAGCTGAACAATTAAAAATAGATATAGAAAAATTAAATGATCCAGAATATTTAGCTAATTATGCAAGAGAAAATTACTTATATTCTAAATCAGGTGAATATATTATACAAATGGGTGATGAATACTCACAAACTACAGAAAAAATTGATACAATTAATACAACAATAAATAAAAATTATTTAATAATAGGACTATGTGTACTTGTATTTTTAATATTTATATATATACTATCTAAAGGTAAAAAGAAAAAATAAAAGGAACTATAATTTTACAGTTCCTTTTTTTTCATCTACATTATTTCCATCAAAGTAATCACGAGCTTTATAACCCTTTAATACAGCTATTAAATTAGTAGGAAAAGATTTAACTAATTTATTATAATCAGTAATAATATCATTATAATATTTTCTTAATCCAACTATTTCGGATTCTGATTCCATAAGATTGATTTCTATTCTAATAAATTCTTTACAATTTTGTAATTTACTATATTTTTCTTTTAAAGCATGAAATTCATTAATCGCATCATATAAATTTCTATCTAATTCAAAATTAGTAAGTTTTTTAGATCTTAAATTTTCTATCATTTGTAATATTGGTTCTTCAGTTTCAATATTAGCATTTATTATACCTATTGATTTATTTAGAAGATCAAATCTTTTTCTTAATACTGCATCTATATTAACATCAGCTTCATTAATTCTAATTATATAATCTTGATAACGATTATAAATAGATATTAATACTATTAGTATTAGGCATACTACAATTATTACTGATAGTGCTACTACAATAGTACTCATACACATCACCTTATCTATAGACAATTATAACAAATTTTTAATTTCTTATCAATACTTTTTTATCCTTTAGATGGATAAAATTGTTGAACAGTATTAATCTCTTCATCAAATTTAATATAATCTACATATATCATTAATAATAAATACCATTCGCCAGTAGTAGGATCACTTAAAATAATATGATCTCTACCAGATTGTTCTATAATACCGGTAAATACTTTATCACTCCAATCTTTAGAATCAGCAAAAGATTGATAAATAGATACTTTTTTACCTTTATTAACTCTTAAAATATTTTCTATATAAGATTGTTCATCAGGTATATATTCCTGAACACTTGATTGATTTGGAGTAGGCATACCATTAGAATATAAAGGTGTACCTGGAAATTTATTATTATTCATATAATTGTTATTCATAAAACCGTCCTTTCTTTAAAATATATTTCAAAAAATTTAGAAATATGCTATAATTATCTTGGTGATAATATGAAAGTTAGTATAGGAGTGTCGGGAAGACATATTCATCTGACCCGCGAGCATTTAGAAATTTTGTTTGGAACGGATTACAAATTAGAAAAAAAGAGTGATTTAAAACAACCTGGTCAATTTGCTTCTAGTGCTTTAGTAACTCTTAAAACAGATAAATCCATAATAGAACATGTTAGAGTTTTAGGACCTCTTAGAGATTATACACAAGTTGAAATAAGTAAAACAGATGCTCATAAATTAGGAATAAATCCACCAGTTAGGAATTCAGGGGACTTAATAGATAGTAGTCCTGTAACAATCATAGGTCCTATGGGTAGTATAGATTTAAAATACGGATGTATAATAGCAACTAGACATATACATATTAGACCAGATCAAATGAGAGCTTACAGTTTTGAAGGTAGAAAGACTGTTAATGTAAAATTACCTGGTGAAAAAGGTGGAATAATTTACAATGTATATCTAAAAGTAAGTGAGGAATCATTTTTTGAAATGCATTTAGATTTAGATGATGCTAATGCTCATTTAATAAATAATGGTGATATAGGAGAGATAATATGAAAAAAAGATATTTATTAATATTATTAATTACACTTTTAACTTCAATTTGTTTTGTTATCCCAATAAAAGTTGAAGCAAAAGCAGAGTACTATTGTACTTATAGTACATCTAGTAAAGATATAAAAATTAAATTTAGATTAGACTTGGGAAGAGATGGAACAGAAGCTGAAAAAGCAGAACTTTATGGTAAAGATGTTGTACTTAATACATCATTGTCTTCCACTAACTCCGAAAAAGTACAAAATTGGTCTTCAAAATTTAAGAAAATTAACTTTACGGGACGAGATTATTATCATAAAAATATAAGTTGCCCACCAAAAGCAATTTTAGTATTAGATCGCCCAAGAGATTGGTGGTTTTTACGAGAAGAATGGAAAACTACTTATTATTTATTTGTTTCAGATCAAGATCATATAAATGAATTTCAAAAAGCAATAAAGAAAGAGTATTCAAAAATAGTAGATGGTTACCCAATCGTTTTTGATTTAAATCAACAAACAAAAGAAGAAAGTCCAGAAACACCTGCTTCCTGTTTAGAGTTTAACGAAAAAGCAAGTAAAAATGCAAAAAAAGGAACAGCCGAATATTATTCATGCGAAAACAACCCATACTTTGCTTGTATATGGAATGATAAATATGGTTATTGTAATGTTGATAATTTACAATATGTAATGTGTGGAGATGCACGTGATATTCCAAAGGATGTTCCAGCACTCATTAGTTTTTTTGTAAATTTGCTTAAAATAGCAACTCCAATTATTTTGATAGCTACAAGTATGATTACTTTATTAAAAGCACTTTCTGCTTCTAAAGAGGATGAAATTAAGAAAGCTAAAAATGCTTTGCTTAGAAAAATAATAGCTTCTGTTATGGTATTCTTTGTGATATCAATTGTACAGTTTGTAATATTAAAAGTAGCTCAAACGAGCGAAGCAGAGAATATATCATCTTGTATGTCATGCTTCCTAAATAATGATTGTTCAGTAAATACATATTATAAAACTACTGTAAGTGGTGTAGATATTTGTACAAACCTTTATGGTGAAGATGTTAAGTGTAGTAAATAATTGACAAAATAAGTATTGTGTGCTAATATTAAGACGTCTAAAAAAGACGTCTTTTTTTTGAGGTGATGTTATGTCAAAAATAATAACCATTCCATCTAGTATAGATGAAATAAATAAAACATTAGATATAATAGATGGTTTTATAATTGGAATAGATAATATGAGTGTTAATACTAATTTAAATATATCAATAAATAGTATTAGTATATTAGATGATTATAAAGATAAAGATATTTTTATTTCTTTAAATAAAAATATGCATAATATAGATTTGAAACATTTGAAAGATATTATGATTAAACTAAATAACTATAATATAAAAGGTGTTTTATATTATGATGTTGCAGTATTACAAATATATAAAGAAATAAAACCTAATTATGAATTAGTATGGTCACAAGAACATTCAACAACTAATTATAGTACAATTAATTATTGGTATGAGAAGGGTGTTAAATACACATATTTATCTAGTGATATAACTTTTGAAGAAATAAAAGAGATTAAACAAAATAGTAAATCAACATTATTAGTAAATTTATTTGGATATTTACCTATGTTTGTATCTAAAAGACATATAGTTAAAAACTACTTAAATTATTTTAAATTAAAAGACTCTTCAAAAATTAATTATATGGAAAAAGAAAATAAGATATATCCTATAATAGATAAAGAGATTGGAACTATGTGTTATTCTAATAATATATTAAATGGATTAAAATATAGTTTAGATTTACTTGATTGTTATATAGTATTAAATAGTTTAGATATTGATTTAGATAAATTTATTTGTGTTATTAATTTATTTAGAAATGTTAATAGTAAAAATATAGAAGAAAGTAATAATAAAATAAATAATATGTTTAATAATGTAGATTTGGGATTTCTAGAAAAAAAGACAATATATAAGGTGAAGAAAAATGATAAATAAACCAGAATTATTATCTCCAGCAGGTGATTTAGAAAGATTAAAGATAGCGCTTTTATATGGTGCAGATGCTGTATATATAGGCGGACCATTATTAAACTTAAGAGCAAACGCCATTAATTTTACAATGGAAGAAATAAAAGAAGGTGTAGAATTTGCTCATAAATTAAATAAAAAAGTATATGTTACTATTAATATAATGATACACAATGAAGAAATAAAGGAAATAAAAGAGTATTTAAAAACAATAGAAAAAATAGGTGTAGATGCAATAATAGTAAGTGATCCAACTATTATTGATATTGCTCGTAAAAATACTAATCTAGAAATACACTTATCAACACAAGCAAGTACTTTAAATATAGAGGCTTGTAAGTATTGGAAAAGTGAAGGAGTAAGTAGAATTGTACTTGGAAGAGAATGCACTAAAAAAGAGATAAAGGAAATAATTGATAATGTAGATATAGAAATTGAAACATTTATACATGGAGCTATGTGTGCAGGTTATAGTGGTAGATGTGTTATGTCTAATTTTTTAACTAATAGGGATGCTAACCGTGGAGGATGTAGTCAGATATGTAGATGGGATTTTGATTTATTAGATGAAAATAAAAAACAAATAAAAGGTGATAGACCATTTACATTTTGTTCTAAGGATTTATCTATGTTAAAATATATACCTGATATGATTGATATGGGTATTGCTTCATTTAAAATAGAGGGTAGAATGCGTTCTTTATATTATATTGCTACAGTAGTTTCAATATATAGAAAAGTTATAGATGAATATTGTAACGATAAATTAAATTATACATATAATATGGAGTATGAAAGAATACTTTCTAATTGTGCCAATAGAGATTCAATAACACAATTCTTTAATGGAGTTTATGATGAAAATTGTAGTTATTATAATGGAAGAGAAGAGATATCTAATCAGGATTTTTTA
This sequence comes from Bacteroidaceae bacterium, assembly GCA_963616135.1. Classification (GTDB taxonomy): domain Bacteria; phylum Bacillota_I; class Bacilli_A; order RF39; family UBA660; genus UMGS1613. The sequence goes on from CAVEJT010000002.1 coordinate 5,091, forward strand.
GGGATAGTATTAGACTATGACGAGACTACAAAAATAGCTACAATAGAACAAAGAAATTATTTCAAAAAAGGTGATATTGTAGAAATATTTGGACCCAAGCATGATACTATTATATATAAAATAGATAAGATTATAAATGCTGATAATGAAATTATAGATGTTGTAAGGCATCCTAGAGAAATTGTAAAAATTAGTATAGAAAATAAATTAAATACATATGATATGATAAGAATCAAAAGATAGTTGACAAAACTAAATTTATGTAGTATTATTTTGTATGTTTACAAGAAAAGATTGAGGTGAACGATTATGTCAAAAGATAAAGAATTATATGTAACAGAAGAAGGATTAGAAGAAATAAAAAAAGAATTAGATGAATTAAAGCTTGTAAAAAGACCTGAGGTTATATCAGCTCTTAAAGATGCTAGAGCTCAAGGTGATTTAAGTGAAAATGCAGAATATGATGCAGCTAGAACAGAGCAAGCAGTAGTAGAATCTAGAATAAAAGAGTTAGAGACTATGTTAGAACGTGCAGTAGTTATAGAAAAAGTTAATACTGATGTAGTTTCTATAGGTACTAAAGTAACAATAGAATATGTTGATGATGATGATCAAGAAGAATATTCTATAGTAGGTAGTCAAGAAGCAGATCCTTTTTCTAATAAAATATCAAATGAATCTCCAATAGCTAAGGCTATTTTAGGATTAAAAGTAGGAGATGTAGTATCTGTTGAAAGTCCAAATGGAAAATATGACGTTAAAATTTTAGCAATTAATTAAAACAGTAAATTTTTTTGCTGTTTTTTTATTTTTATGTTAATATAATAATAGGATGTGATAATATGTTATTTAGAAAAGCAATTTTAATAGTTCATGGATTTGCAGGAGGCACTTATGATGAAGAGGCTTTAGCAAACTATCTAGAACTTAATAAATTTTATGATGTATATCAATTTACACTACCAGGTCATGAAAAAAATTTAAGTAAGGTTAAATATAGTGAATGGATTAGTGCAAGTGAAAAACAAATAGAGTGGTTAATAAGTAAAGGTTATAACAAAATTTATTTATTAGGTCATAGTATGGGTGGAGTAATTGCTACATACTTAGCTTCTAAATATAGTGAGGTAAAAAAACTAGTTTTAGCCGCACCTGCTTTTCAATATTTAGATGTAATAAAAGATAATTTAAATGTCACAAAATCACTTAAGATGACTCCGAAAGTAATAAAGACTTATGGTGGAGATGAAATATTTGCTAGACTCCTTAAATTAAATCCAAGTGCTATAAGAGAATTTATGTCATTAATAAAAGAATATTATAATTATCCAAAAGAAATAAAATGCCCAATATTATTAATACAAGGAAAAAATGATAATTTAGTGCCACTTACTTCTGTAAAATATGTATATGATAGTGTAAAATCTAAAGAAAAAAAATTAGTTTATGTAAACTCTTTAACACATGATATTTTTAGAAGTAATAGAGATGAAGAGATTTATAAACTAGTAGAAGACTTTTATAAAAAGGGTGGTAGTGGTATATCAACAATATAGGAATTTTAAAATAATTCCTTTTTTTAATGTTATGTGATATAATACATACATTGGAAGTGATATTATGAAAACTGATGATTTTGATTTTTACCTACCAGAGAATTTAATCGCACAAACACCTTTAGAAAGACGAGATTCTTCAAGATTATTAATATTGGATAAAGAAACAGGAGAAATTACACATAAACATTTTACAGATATAATAGATTATTTAGATAAGGATGATATATTAGTTTTAAATGATACAAAAGTAATGCCTGCAAGACTTTATGGTGTTAAGAATGAAACAAATGCAGTAATAGAAATACTTATGTTAAAAGAAAAAAATAAAGATGTTTGGGAATGTTTAGTAAAGCCAGCAAAAAGGGTAAAGGTAGGTACAGTTGTAAAATTTTCAGATGAATTAAACGCAGAATGTATAGGTATAGGTGAGGAAGGCATTAGAATATTTAAATTTAATTATAAAGGAATATTCTATGAAATATTAGATAAATTAGGAGAGATGCCATTACCACCATATATTCATGAAAAATTAAAAGATAAAGATAGATACCAAACTGTATATGCTAAAAATATAGGTAGTGCAGCCGCACCAACAGCGGGCTTACATTTTACAGAAGATTTAATAAAAAAAATAAAAGCAAAGGGTATTAAAATGGAGTATATAACACTACATGTTGGACTTGGAACATTTAGACCTGTTAATGTAGAAGATGTAACAAAACATAAAATGCATAGTGAATTTTATCAAATGAGTAAAGAAGTGGCTGATGTTTTAAATGATGCTAAAAAGAACCACAAAAGAATAATAAGTGTTGGTACGACTTCTACAAGAACACTTGAAACAATAATGAATTTATATGGTGAATTTAGAGAATGTAGTGGTTGGACAGACATATTTATATATCCTGGGTATAAATTTAAGGCAATAGACTCATTAATAACAAATTTTCACTTACCTAAAAGCACATTAATAATGTTAGTAAGTGCTCTAGCTAGTAAAGAAAATATAATGAATGCATATAAAGAAGCAGTTAAAGAAGAATATAGATTTTTCTCATTTGGAGATAGTATGTTTATAAAGTAGGTATTTATGGAAAAAAAAGAGATAGGAAAAAAGAAATTTTTGGGTAGTGGAAATTTTAATAAATGTTATACATTAGAAAATGGAAATGTATATAAAGAATTTGGTAAACCTCTTAATTTAGTAGAAATAGATAGATTTAAATATTTATTAGAATATAGGAATTCTTCAATGGCATTTCCATTTGACTTTGTATATGATAATAATAAATTCTATGGTTATATAACAGAAAAAGCACCCGGTATAGTAATGGAAAAAGCATTTGAAAAATCCAATATATTAGACATGTCTACTAATTCTATTAGAGTTGAAAAAGATATTAAGTACATATCGGACGGACTTATAATAATGTATGATTTTCATGATAACAACTTTATGTATGATGGTAAAAAATTTACAATAATTGATTTTGATGAATATGCCAAGGTATCAATATATAGTAAAGATGAAATAATTAAAAGAAATACTAAAATATATAAGGGATTGTTTTATGAATTATTCAATGGAATTTTAAAAACAAATAGAAATACAAGTTATGTAGTAAATAGAATACAAAAGTATTATCATTTAGATATGACAGCAAGTGAAATGCTATATCAAATAAAAGAAGATTTGGATAAATATTATAAAACAGATATAAATAAACCAGAAGATATAAAACAAATAATAAGTAGGTGATTTATGGTAATTTGTATAGTAGGTCCAACAGGAATAGGTAAAACTAAGCTAAGTATAGAACTTGCTAAAAAATTAAATGGTGAGGTAATAAATGCTGATAGTACGCAAGTATACAAAGACCTTGATGTAGCAACCGCTAAAATAACTGAGGAAGAAAAAGATGGAATACCTCATCACTTATTTGATATAAAAAATATAGAAGAAAATTATACAGTATATGATTATCAAAAAGATGCGAGAAAAGTAATTGACGATATATTAAGAAGAGGTAAAACACCAATACTTGTTGGTGGTACAGGATTATATATAAAAGCATGTTTATATGATTATAAATTTAATGAAGAATTAGCTAAAAAAGATTATAGCCTGATACCATTAGATGAACTTTATCAACAATTATTAAAAATAGATCCTAATACTAATATACATCATAACAATAGAAAACGAATAGAAAGAGCTCTTGATTACTATTATTCAAATAATGAGACTTTAAGTTCTAAAGAAAAAACTAATAAATTATTATATGATACATATTTTATAGGACTTACTTGTGATAGGGATATTTTATATAATAGAATTAACAAAAGAGTAGATATGATGGTAGATAATGGTTTGTTAGAAGAAGCTAAAAAAATTTATGATACAAATATAAGAACAAAAGCAGTATTAACTCCTATAGGATATAAAGAATTGTTTAAATATTTTGATGGTGAAATACCATTAGATGAATCTTTAGAACTTATAAAACAAAATAGTAGAAGGTATGCTAAAAGACAATATACTTGGAATAATCATCAAATACCAGTTAAGTGGTTTAATGTAAATTTTGATTGTTTTAATACAACAGTTAATGAAATTTTAAAATATTTATCAAAATCTAATATATCGTAATGTAAACTAAATTTATAAGTAAGTAGTTTTATTTACTTATTTTTTTTGATGTGTTATAATTTAGTCATAATAGGAGGGATAAATATGAGATGTGTAGGTACTGTTGTTAGAGGTATAAGAACACCTATAATAAAAGAACATGATGATTTAGCTAATATAGTTGTAGATTCACTTATGAAAGCTAAAGAAAGTGAAGGATTTGAATTTAGAGATAGGGATGTAGTTGCTATAACTGAGGCAGTTGTTGGAATTAGTGAAGGTAATTATGTTACTGTCGATGATGTTGCTTTGGACGTACAAAATAAGTTTCCAAGTAAAAATATTGGGGTTGTATTTCCAATATTAAGTCGTAATAGATTTTCTATTATTTTAAAAGGTATAGCTCGTGGTATGGATAAAATTACTATGTTACTTAGTTTTCCATCAGATGAAGTTGGAAATGGAATTTTAGATGAAGATTTATTAGATAAAAGTAAGTATAATTTATCAAGTGTTATAACAGAAGATGAATATAAAGAAACTTTTGGTTCTTGGATACATCCATTTACTGGTATTAATATGGTGGATTTTTATAGAGAACTAATTGAAAGTGAGAATTGTAAAGTAGAGTTTGTGTTTGCTAATGATCCAAAAGAAATACTAAACTATACACAAGATGTACTTAACTGTGATATTCATACAAGATTACGTACAAAAAAAATATTAGAAAACTCTGGAGCTCATACTGTTTATGGACTTTATGAGGTTATGAATAAGTCTATTAATGGTAGTGGATTTAATCCAGATTATGGACTTTTAGGTTCTAATAAATCAACTGAAGAAAGATTAAAGTTATTTCCAAAAACAGGTGATAAGTTAGTTTTAGATATTCAATCTAAATTAAAAGATTTAACTGGTAAAAATATAGAAGTAATGGTATATGGTGATGGAGCATTCAAAGATCCTGTTGGACATATTTGGGAACTTGCTGATCCAGTAGTTTCACCTGCGCACACTAACGGTTTAAATGGGACTCCTAATGAAATAAAACTTAAATATGTATCGGATAATAAATTTGCTAATTTAAAAGGTGAAGAATTAAAAAATGCTATTAAAGAAGAAATAAGAAATAAAGATAAGAATTTAAAAGGTCAAATGATTACTCAAGGAACTACTCCAAGAAGAATAACTGACTTAATAGGTTCACTTTGTGATTTAACTAGTGGTAGTGGAGATAAAGGTACACCTGTTGTATTTATTCAAGGATATTTTGATAATTTGGCAGATGAATAGATAAGTATAAATTTAAAGAATTTATACTATGAGAATAAAAGAGTTAAACTCTTTTATTTTTATGTTATAATATTTATTGGTGATAAAATGCAAGATTATGTAAAAGGAATATTTAGACAAATTATATTTAAAAGTGATAAAGGATATATAATAGGTCTTTTAAAAGTTACTGAAACAAATATTGTAGAGATGCAAGATTATATAAATAGATCTATTACTTTTACAGGTTATTTTGCAGATTTAAATATAAATGAAAAATATATTATGTATGGTGAGATTGTAAATCATCCTAAATATGGATTTCAATACAATGTTACTAGTAGTGAGAGAATTAAACCAGATGATAAAGATGGTATTATAGAATTTTTATCTAGTGATCTTTTTAAAGGTATTGGAGAAAAAATGGCAACTAGAATAGTAAATATTTTAGGTGATAAAACACTTGATATGATTTTAGAAGATAAAACTTGTCTTTATCAAGTGCCAAAATTATCTGAAGAAAAAATAAATATAATTCATGATACATTAGTAAAATATGAAGAATCACATGAAATAATTGTAAAATTAACTGAATTAGGTTTTTCTATGAGAGATTCACTTTCTATTTACAATATGTATAAGAGTAATACAATTAGAATAATTGAGAATAATATATATAGAATAATAGATGATGTAGATGAAATCAATTTTACTAAAGTAGATGAAATAGCAACCAAAATAAATGAAGATAATTATAATATAAATAGAGTAAAAGCATGTATTATTTATGTTATGAAAAATATAAGTTTTTCAAAAGGTGACACATATTTATATCTAAATGAAATATATGAAGGAGTTTCATATTATTTAAAAACAGATATATCTAGTGATCTTTTTGATGAGGCTATAAATGAGTTAGATGGTGAATTAAAAATAAAAATAGAAGAAGATAGATACTATATTTTTGATGAATATGAATCTGAAGAATATATAGCTTCTAAAGTTAATTATTTGATAAATAAACCTGTTAGTAAATATAAAAATTTAGATTTAAGGATAAAAGAGTTAGAAGATAAATATGAAATTAAGTATAGTCCTAGGCAAGAAGAGGCTATAATAAAAGCTTTAGAAAACAATATAGTAATTGTAACAGGAGGTCCTGGTACAGGAAAAACTACTATAATAAAAGCTATAGTTGATTTGTATAAGAAATTAAATAAATTAGAACTCAAAGAATTAATAAATTCAATCGCACTTTTAGCGCCCACAGGAAGAGCAAGTAAACGTATGAGTGAATCTACTAATTTACCAGCTACTACAATTCATAGATTTTTAAAATGGAATAAAGAAACAGATGAGTTTATGGTTAATGAATATAACCCAGATTTTTCTAATTTAATAATAGTAGATGAAGTTAGTATGATAGATAATCATTTAATGAGTAGTTTACTTAAAGGACTTACAAATAATATTAAGTTAGTATTAGTAGGAGATTATAATCAATTGCCTAGTGTTGGTAGTGGAAATGTTTTAAAAGATTTAATAGATAGTGATATTATTGATGTAGTTGAACTTGATTTATTATATAGACAAGATGAGTCTAGTTATATACCTGTACTTGCTAATGAAATAAAAAATGAAACTTTAGAAGATGATTTTTTAATAGATCGAGATGATTATAAATTTTTAGAATGTTCAAGTGATGCTATTGTTCCAAGTTTAGTAAATATAGTAAAAAAAGTAATAAGTAAAGGCTATGATTATAAAAGAGTACAAATAATGGCTCCAATGTATGCTGGTGTAAATGGAATAGATAATATAAATAAAGTTTTACAAGATGTATTTAATCCATCTTGTGTAGGATGTAAAGAAATAAAGTATGGAGATGTTATTTTTAGAGAAAATGATAAGATACTACAACTTGTTAATGACCCAGATAATAATGTATTTAATGGTGATATAGGTGTAATAAAAGATATAAATTATAAAGGAAAGAGTGGACATCCTGAGATTACAATAGATTATTATGGAACTATTGTTACATATCAAGCAAAAGATTTTAATAAATTTAAACATGGATTTATTATAAGTATACATAAAAGTCAAGGTAGTGAATTTGAACTTGTAATAATGCCAATTTGTTTATCGTATAAAAGAATGCTTTATAAAAAATTAATTTATACAGGAATAACACGTGCTAAAAAAAGATTAATAATAATAGGAGATCCTAATGCATTTATGTTTGGCATTAAGAAAACTATAGAATATTCTAGAAAAACTAATTTATTAGAAAAATTAACTAATAAATTGTATAATAAATAAAAAACTAGAGATAATAAAAATGTATATAATTTATTTATATACAAGTCATATTTCTAGTGAGGTGAAATTATGAAAATAGTAAAATCGATGGCTTTAATAGCTGTTGGTGCTGGAGCCGTGCTAGCTTACCAAAAATATAGTGAGCCAGTAATGGAAAAATTAGAGGATATAGCCGATAGTGCTATGAAAAAAGCAAGTAAAAAACTAGAAGATATGGGTTAATAAAAAGGAAACTTTAGTTTCCTTTTTATGTTAACATAAATAGAATAAAAGAAAGTAATAACATAATACCGTTATGTATAAAGTGAATACTCATTGATACACATATATTTTTAGATTTACAATAGATATAAGCAAATATAAATCCTGGGATACTATAAGGTATTATAAATAATAAATCAATAGGAGCATTAAAACTTCCTAATACATGTAAAGACCCAAAAACAAGTCCTGAGATAATTATAAAAAGTATATCATTTTTATAAAATATCTTTCTAAAAGATAATCTAAATACTAATTCTTCTAGAACAGGCGCTATAAATACAGTTACTACAAATGTATATATAGGAGCTATTTTTAGATTATCCATAATAGTTTGTTGATTATTTGATGTAAGTGATGTCGTAAAATTTGTTATTAAAATATTAGCTATCATCATAAGTCCTAACATCATAAACCAGTATTTTATATATTCTTTAAAATATTTAGTATTATTTTTTATAAAATCTTTTAAATTAGGAATAAAATCTTTTTTGTATATATATACTATTATTAAAGTTAAAATAAGTTCATAAAAACCTAAATAAATACTTTTAACAGTAATACTTAATTTATTATAATCAACACCAAATAAATTTAAAACATTAATATATATAGAAGAACCTATAAAATATAATAGAATTACTCCAATACCAGTCAAAATGCTTTTTATATTAATACGTTTTTTTTCCATATATCCTCCATATCTATTATATATTATACCAAAATTTAATAAAAAAATCTTTTATTTTTCTATAAAAGATGATATAATTAGTATGTTGCAAGCAAGAGTGGGAAAAAACCCACTCTTTAAATTAATTTGGAGGTGTTCATGGAAATTGCAGTTAAAGTGAGAAATCTAATAGAAGACAAAATAAAAGAAGCGGGTTTTATATTAGATGAGGTATTATATGTAGAAGAGGATAATAATTATTATTTGAGAATTATTATTGATAAGAATGGTGTTATAGATGTATCAGATTGTGTTACAGTAACTAGGATAGTAGATCCACTATTAGATGAAGTAGATTACATAGAAAATAGTTATATATTAGATGTATGTTCTAAAGAGAAAGGATGTGAATAATATGGATAGTAAAGAATTTAAGAAAACACTAGAAATATTAGAAAAAGAAGGTATAGATAAAGATTATATAATAGAAGCTATGTCTTTAGCGCTTTTAAGTGCTTACAAAAAACAAACAGGACTTCCAAATGGAAGAGTAGAATATGATGAAGATAATATGCGTTTTAAATTATTTTCATTTAAAACAGTGGTGCTTGATGAAAAACATAAAGAATCATTAGATGAAGATAATATCCCAATGGCTGATGAAGAAATTCTAACAGAAGAACAATTAGAAGATGAAGAATTAGAAGATTTACCAGAAGAATTTAGATATAGACCATTTGTATTTAATAATAAAATACATATAACACTTGAGGATGCTAGAAAAATAGATCCTAGTATTAAAGTTGGAGATACTATAGAAGAAGAAGTAACTCCAAAGGATTTTGGTAGAGTTGCTGCTGCTACTGCTAAACAAGTTGTAATTCAAAAAGTTCGTGAGGCAGAAAGAAATAATATAGCTCGTGAATTTGGTGAAAAACAAGATGAAATGATGTCAGGTACAGTAGAAATGGAAGATGAGAATAATTATTATATTAATTTAGGAAAAACTCAAGGATTACTTCCAAAAACTGAAATAATACCAGGTGAAAAAATTCAAATGGGTTCAACAATAAAAGTATACATAAGTAAAGTTGATATTAATTCAAAAGGTGCTTTAATACTTTTAAGTAGAAAACATTTTGGTTTTGTAAAAAGATTATTTGAACTTGAAATACCAGAAATTAGTGATGGAACAGTACTTATTTATAGTATAGCTCGTGAAGCAGGTAACAGAACTAAAATAGCTGTATATTCTGAGATTAGTAATGTAGATCCAATTGGAGCTTGTATAGGAGAAAGAGGTACAAGAATAGCTAATATATTAAATGAATTAGGTGGAGAAAAAATAGATATTGTAAAATATTCTAAAGATCCTGTAGAATTTATACAAAATGCACTTAGTCCTGCAAAAGATTTAAGAGTATTTATATTAGATGAAAAAACTAAAGAAACTATGGTTGTAGTTGATGATAAAAATTTAAGTTTAGCTATAGGTAAAAAAGGTATAAACGTAAAACTTGCTAGTCGTCTTACACATTATAATTTAGAAATAAAAACAATAGAACAAGTACATGAAGCTGGAATAAATATTTTAGAGTAGGTGAGTCATGAAAAAGATACCAATGAGATCATGTGTAGTGACTTTAGAAAAATTACCTAAAAAAGAACTAATAAGAGTTGTTAGAACTCCAGAAGGAAATGTAATTGTTGATGAGTCAGGAAAAGCAAATGGTAGAGGTGCTTATTTAAAAAAAGATTTAAATACATTTAATATTGCTCAAAAAAATAAAATATTAAATAAAAAATTAGAGGTTGAAGTTCCTGATTCTATATATGATGAGTTAAGAAAATTAGTAGGTGAAATATGAAAAGAGAAGATTATATAACTTGGGAAGAGTATTTTATGGGGTTAGCGCTTCTTTCAGCAGAAAGAAGTAAAGATCCAAATTCACAAGTGGGGGCTTGTATAGTAGATGATAATAATAAAATAATTTCAGTAGGATATAATGGAGCTCCTCGTGGTTATGATGATGATAAGAATATGTCTTGGGAAAGAGAAGGAGATTTCTTAGATACTAAGTATGCATATGTATGTCATTCAGAATTAAATGCAATTTTAAATTCAAAAAGTTCAGTTGAAGGATGTAGAATTTATGTGACACTTTTCCCATGTAATGAGTGCGCTAAAGCTATAATTCAATCAGGAATTAAAGAAATTGTTTATTTAAGCGATAAATATAATGGCACAGAAGGCAATTTAGCATCTAAAAAAATGTTAGATGCTTGTGGAATTCCTTATAGAAAATATAATCAAAAAGGAAAAGAATTAGTATTTAAATTATAGGTGAGGTTATGGATAGAGAATATATGGATAAAGCCTATGAACAAGCAAGTAAGTCTATTTGCTTACGTGCTCATGTAGGAGCTGTGTTTGTTAAAAATAATAAGATAATTGCTCAAGGATATAATAATGTTGTAGGTGGAATAAGGCCATGCTTAGAACAAGGGTGTTTAAGAGATGAATTAAAAATACCAAGTGGGGAAAGAAGAGAAGTATGCAGAAGTATATGCGCTGAGCAGTTAGCAATCAGTGAGGCTGCTAGAAATGGTATTGAAATAGATGGAAGTACGGCATACATTACTACATTTCCATGTCACATATGTGCTAAACTTTTAGTAAGCAGTGGCATAAAAGAAATAGTTTATGATCAAGATTATCCAGATGCCTTATCAAAAAGATTTTTAGCGGAGGCAGGTACTAAAATAAGAAAATTGTAGAAAGAGGTGTAAATTATGATGAGTGTATTAGAATACGCACAAGATGTAAACAAAACCTTAAAAGAAATATTAGATTTATGTAAAAAATTAAATATATCAGTTTCAAATGAAGATGATATGTTAGATGAAGAAGCTATTACAGAACTTGATGGAGTTATTTCTTCTTTAGAAGAAGAAATGGATTTAGAATATGAAGAAGAATTAATAGAAAAAGAAAATAAAAAACAAGAAAATATATCAAGTGGACCAAAGCAAAAGAAACAAAATCAAGCAATAAATAAAGCTAAAATTAATAAAAAAGAATTAGCTAAAAAGAAAAAAGAAATGTATAAAAACAAAGAAAAACTTATAAGTAACGGACCAGTACAAAATTCAAATGTAGTAACTTATAAGGAAGGTATGACTATTGGAGATTTAGCAAAAGAGTTAAATGTTTCATCAGGAGAACTTGTAAAAAAATTATTTATGTTAGGTATACTTGCTACTGTAAATAATAAAGTTGATTTTGATAATGCAGAATTGTTAGTATCAGAATATGGTAAAGAATTACAGAAAGAACAAATAATAGATGAAACTAAATTTGAAGAATTTGATATTCAAGATAATGAAGAAGATTTAGTTAAAAGACCTCCAGTAGTTACTATTATGGGACATGTTGATCATGGTAAAACTACTTTATTAGATACAATCAGAAAAACAAGTGTTGCAGAAGGAGAAGCTGGAGGTATTACACAGGCTATAAGTGCTTATCAAGTTAAAGTAAAAGGTGAATATATAACATTTATAGATACACCAGGACATGCAGCCTTTACAGAAATGAGAGCACGTGGAGCTTCTATTACTGATATAGTTATTATAATAGTAGCTGCAGATGATGGAGTTATGCCACAAACAAAAGAAGCAATAGACCATGCAAAAGCAGCAGGCGTTCCAATTATTGTAGCTATAAATAAAATAGATAAATCTGGAGCTAATGTAGAACGTGTAATGAGTGAACTTGCTGAATATGATCTTACTCCAGATACTTGGGGTGGAGATACAATATATTCACAAATAAGTGCTAAAAATGGAACAGGAATAGAAGAATTATTAGACAATATATTATTGGTATCAGAAATGGAAGGATATAAAGCAAATCCATCTCGTTATGCAAGTGGTAGTGTAGTTGAATCTAGACTTGATAAACAAGTAGGTCCTATAGTTACAATACTTGTACAAAATGGTACATTAAGACTTGGAGATCCTATAGTAGTAGGTACAAGTTATGGTAAAGTAAGAACACTTAAAAATGATAAAGGTGAGGAAATTACAGAAGCTTATCCAAGTCAGCCAGTAGAAATTACAGGACTTAATAATACACCAAGTGCTGGAGATAAATTTATGGCCTTTGAAACAGAAAAACAAGCTAGAAGTATAGGAGAAGCTAGAAAAGAAGAAGAACACTTAAAACATAATGCAAAAAGTGCAGTATCCTTAGAAGATATATTTGCTAAAATACAAGAAGGTGTAAAAGAAATTAACGTAATTGTAAAGGCAGATGTAAATGGATCTAGTGAAGCTGTAAAAAATTCTTTAGAAAAAATTGAGGTAGAAGGTGTTAAAGTAAAAGTACTTAGAAGTAGCGTAGGAGCTATTACCGAAAGTGATATAGTACTTGCTAATGCATCTAATGCTATAATAATTGGATTTAATATAAGACCAAATAATACTATAAAAGATTATGCAAAAGAAAAAGGCGTAGAAATTAGACTTTACGATATAATTTATAAAGCGGTAGAAGACATGGAAGCAGCAATGAAAGGTATGTTAGATCCAGAATATGAAGAAAAAGTAATTGGTAGTGCGGAAGTAAGACAATTATTTAAATTTTCTAAAGTAGGAACAATAGCAGGTAGTTATGTCTTAGATGGGGTAATTAAATCAAATTCAAAAGTACGTATAATAAGAGATAGTGTTGTTATATATGATGGTGAAATTAATTCTATTCAAAGAGAAAAAGATAGTGCAAAAGAAGTTAAAAAAGGCTTAGAATGTGGTATAACAATCAATAACTTTAATGATATTAAAGTAGGAGATGTTATAGAGGCCTATGAAATGGTAGAGAAAAAATAATGTCAGTAAAGAATGAAAGAATAAATAGTAATATTTTAAAAGAGTTGAGTTATATAATAGCAAACGAAGTAAAAAATCCTAATATAAAATTTGTAACAATAACAGCTGTTGATGTTACAAGTGATTTGAGTTATGCTAAGATATATTTCACAACATTAGATGATAAAATAGAGACATTAAGGGCTCTTAAGAGTGCAAAAGGTTATATAAGAAAAGCACTTGCTGACAGAGTAGAATTAAGACATATTCCTGAATTAGAATTTATTTATGATGAATCTATAGAATATGGAAAACATATAGAAGATAAAATAAAAGAAATACATGAAAAAAAATAAAAAGAATCACACTTCATTGCTGAGTGTGATTCTTTTTCTAGTTTTGATTTGCTTCTATGTAAATATTTTTATCATAATTGTGTTCTACTTGATCCAATGAAAGTAATTGTTCTGTGGATATCATGAAGAAATTATGTATTAAATATTGCTTGCCATCACTAGCAATCGGATCATCCCAAGTAGCATCTAAGTGATACCAAACCCCATCTAAATTAATCAAATTCCATATATGGTTTTCTGAGGTTATCTTATAATTAATAATTCCTAATCTATCAAGATATATCGCCATGATATCACTATAACCACCACAAATAGATTTACCAGTAGTTATTAAATTATAGGCAGTATATGAATTTAAAGTGTTTGCTTCATCATATACTGTGTTATTTATAACAAAATCATGAAATACTTTTATTTTATCATAATTGCTCATAGAGTCATTTAAATTATTAGCTATAAAAGTATCAATATATTTATTAATAAATGTAATTTCACCATTATTATAAACTTTTTTAATTTTTACAGTAATTTTGTTGTTTTTATCAACATCAATATTTATGCTGGAGAATGAATTATATGGATGAACAAAATTATTGATGTTAGCTATAGTAATTTGCTCATCTATAAGCTTTTTTACATCAGCAGTACAACCATCATACTTACACGTGAAAGAATAACAATCATCACCACTATTTATAATACTATAGAACATATTTAATATTTCTTGATAATTATTAACCGAATTTGAATCAATGTTTTGAACAAAAGCAAAATCATTTTTTAGATAATACTCATTATATGTTAATACCTTGTTACTTCCTTTATAAATAATTTCATCATTTATAAAACCAGAAATGTTATCTCTAAAAAAATATACAACTATTAGTATTGAAAACAAAAAAAATATTTTAAAAAGGTCTTTCATAGTATCACCTAACATAATTATAACATACAGTAAAAATTTATGCCACCAAAAAACATTAACTTATAAAATATTTTAAGTAATATTAAAATAAAAATAAAAAGGAGTGAATTACTCCATAGAATTAACTTTTTTACTTAATCTAGATTTGTTTCTAGCACTTGTGTTTTTAGAAGTTACTCCTTTTTGAGTAGCTTTATCTATAGCTTTTATAGCAGTTTTTAATTTATCGTTAGCTTTTTCTTTATCTTTAGAAGCAACAGCTCTTTCTACATTTTTAATAGCTGTTTTCATACTAGCAGTAAATTCATTATTAACTTTTTCTTTTTTTACATTCACTAAAACTCTTTTTTTAGCATTCTTTAAATTTGGCATAAATTCACCTCCAAGTCACATATACACATATTTTAACAAAAAATTGTAAAAAATGCAATAAAATAAAGAAATTTGTTAAAAATAATAGTGGTGATTGTATGAATAAAGAAGTAGATTTAGAAAAATATCAATTAAGAACAGATTTAGCTATAGATGAGGTAGAGGAAAAAGAGTCTTTAAAAGGTGTTAAATGTAAAGTAAAGAGCATTGATAATATTAAAGTTACTGATGTTACATTAAGTGAAAAAAATGAGTTAAATAGAAAAAAAGGTAAATATATAACATTAGAATTTGAAGATGTTACAGATAGTGATAATAAAGAAAAAGTAACAAGTGTTTTAACTAATACATTAAAAAGAATATTAAAAGTAAAAAAGGAATCTTTAGGACTTGTTGTAGGGCTTGGTAATGATAAATCTACTCCTGATTCATTAGGACCACTTGTAATAAACAATATAGTAGTGACAAATCATATTTATTTATTAGATAATTTAAGTGAAGGTTATAATAGAGTGGCTGCTATAAATCCAGGAGTAATGGGGCAGACAGGTATAGAGACTAGTGATATAATAGAATCCATTGTAAACAAAATAAAACCAGATTATTTAGTAGTAATAGATTCACTTGCAAGTAAATCAATAGAGCGATTAAATAAAACCATTCAAATAACAGATACTGGGATACACCCAGGAAGCGGTATAGGTAATAAAAGAAAAGAAATAAGTTTAGATACAATAGGAATACCAGTTTACGCAATAGGAGTTCCAACTGTTGTGGATGCTACTGTAATAGTAAGAGACACAATAAACTTTATATATAAAAATTATGCATTTAATAAGGAATATATGAAAGATCCAAAAAGTAAACTTACATTTAATAATGTAAATTATTTGAATAAAGAAATAATAGAAAATATAGATGATAAAAAAGCATTACTTGGATTAATTGGGACATTAAATCAAGATGAGCTTGAAAGATTAATATACGAAGTATTAAATCCCATTGGTTATAATTTAATGGTTACTCCAAAAGAAATAGACTTTGTAATTGATAAGCTATCTTTAATTATTGCAAATTCAATAAATAAAACAATTAATAATATTGACAAAATAAAATAAATTGTGCTATACTACTATTGTAGAAAAGGTAAGGTGGTGAGAGTATGAGAAATAAGAAAGGTTTTACTTTAATAGAGTTATTAGCTGTAATCGTTATTTTAGCAATCATTGCATTAATCGCAACTCCAATAGTATTAGGTATAATAGAAAATGCAAGAAATAATGCCAAAAATCGTAGTGCAGAACTTGTAATTCAATCTGTTGAATTAGCTTATAGTACGGCATTTATGGAAAATA
Source organism: Bacteroidaceae bacterium (assembly GCA_963616135.1). Lineage (GTDB taxonomy): Bacteria > Bacillota_I > Bacilli_A > RF39 > UBA660 > UMGS1613. Next base: position 21,681 of record CAVEJT010000002.1, read on the forward strand.
ATGGTAAAGCACCTGCTATAGCAGATGTACAAAAAGCATTCAAAATGGATAAAGCTAATTGGAAAGTAGAAGATAGTAAAATGACTATAACTACTGACGATGGTGTTACATGTACAGTAGCTACTACAAATAATAATTTAGTAGTTACTTGTGATGCTAAAGATAGTAATGGTAATAATTATAAAACTTCAACATCAATGGAATTAGCTCAATAGTCTTATAGTTAGAATTAGCACTATTTAAAGAGTTTGATTAATTCAAACTTTTTATTTTGTAAAAATTATGGTATAATATCAACATTGAAAGAGGGGAGATAGTATGAGAAAACCAGTAGTTGCCCTTGTAGGAAGACCTAATGTAGGAAAAAGTACAATATTTAATAAGTTAGTAGGAAGAAAAATATCTATAATAGAAGATACTCCAGGTATAACACGAGATAGAGTATATGGAAATGTTTCTTATTACAACTATAAATTTCACCTTATAGATACAGGTGGTATTGAAAGTGGAGTAGCTGACTTTAATAATGAAATAAAAATGCAAGCAAGTCTTGCTATAGATGAAGCTGATATTGTTGTATTTGTAGTAGATGGTAAGGAAGGCTTAACTAGTGATGACTTCTTAGTTCGTGATATGCTTATGAAAGTAAGTGATAAAGTAATAGTTGCTATAAATAAATGTGATAGTAAAAAAATTAAGGAAACAGAATACGAGTTTTATGAATTAGGATTTGATAAACTTGTTAAAGTAAGTGGAGAGCAAGGTGATGGAATAAGTGATCTATTAGATATTATTACATCTAATTTTCCTAAATTTGAAGAAGATGAAGATGATACTAAAGTAAAATTTTCTATAATAGGAAGACCAAATGTAGGTAAGAGTAGTTTAGTAAATGCATTACTTAATGAAGATAGGGTAATAGTGTCAAATATAGCTGGAACTACTAGAGATGCTATAGATACAGAATTTAATTATAATAATGAAAAATATGTAGTTATAGATACAGCTGGTATGAGAAAAAGAGGTAAAGTATACGAAAATGTTGAGAAATATAGTTTACTTAGAAGTTTAAAAGCTATAGATAGATCTGATGTATGTGTTATTGTTATTAATGCAGAAGAAGGTATTATAGAACATGATAAACATATAGCAGGGTATGCTATAGATGCTGGTAAAGCAGTTGTTATAGTTGTAAATAAATGGGATTTAATAGAAGATAAAGACATGGCTATTAAAAAGTGGAAACAAGATGTTGAAGCTAATTTTGCTTTTATGGATTATGCTAAGGTAGTATTTTTAAGTGCTAAAACAAAGAAAAGAATACATACATTAATGCCAGAAATATTACAAGCTTATGAAAATAGTAAAAAAGAGATAAAAACTAGTGTTTTAAATAAAGTTATAATGGATGCTTATGAGTTGAATATACCACCTAGTTATAAGGGAAAAAGGCTTAAAATTTATTTTACATCTCAGGTAAAAAGTGCTCCTCCAACATTTAATATTCAAGTAAATAGTAAAGGTTTAGTACATTTTTCTTATAAAAGATATTTAGAAAATAAAATAAGAGAAGCTTTTGATTTTAGTGGAACACCAATTGTAATTAATTTTAAGAGTAAAGGAGAACAATAATTGTTTTCTTTTTTTATTTATGATAAAATTATAGTGGTGATGATATGAAAAATATTGATACAAAAAAGGTATTAACGATTTTTACGCTTTGTATATTATTAGTAATACCATTTATTAGAATATTATCTTTTTATTTGCAATATTACAATGTAATAAACAATTATGATTCTATAAATATAGCTATAATATTATATATAAGTATACCTTTTTTATTGTACACTTATGTATATAATATAATAAAAACAAAAAAATTAAATTACTATGATTATATATTCTTTTTGTTTATTTTAATAGGAATTTTAGTATGCATGTTTTCTATAAATAAAAATATATCAATATTTGGTAAAAATTATAGACATGGTGGTTTTTTAACTTTGTTTACATACTTTTTGTTAGTCGTAAATTGGATTAGATATGGAAATAAATTAGATATCTCTAGATTTATTAAACTTTTAATAATTATTTCAGTAATAAATTCAATATATGCTTTATTTCAAATTTACACTCCTTTTAATTTTATAATTAAATATTCATTAGATATTAATATGGCATGTGGTATACTTGGAAACCCTAATTTCTTTGGAAGTTATATAGTAACTGTTTTAAGTATAGTTACTTATGAATATTTAATTGAAAATAAAAAAACTATAAGTTTAATTATTTTATTTTTTATTTCTTTAGTAAATTGTCAATCTACAGGACCTTTTTTAACTTATATACTTGTTTATATATTAATATTGATTTTGTGTTTAAAGAAAATAAATGTAAAAAAATATTTAATATTACTACTTATTTTAATTGTTACTTGTGTTATGACACTTATTCTAAATTATTTATTAACTGATGTTTTTAAGGTTAATTTTAAAAATAATTCTACATTTAGATGTGAAATATGTGACATTAAAAGAAACAGTAAAACTATAGATAATGGGAGAATTGACATATGGAAAAACACTTTAAAAATAGTTAAAAAACATCCAATACTTGGTGTAGGATATGATAATTTATATTTGGCTTATCCTAATAAATCAAAAGAATCAGTAGTATTTTCTATAACTAATAGTTCTGTAAAGAAAAAAGATTCAAGAGGAGCTGTTATAGTTGATAATGCTCATAATATGTATTTAAATTCACTTGTATCTGGTGGAATGTTGGGTGTAATACCTTTTATAATTTTGCTTGCTATAACATTGTTTAAGGGATTAAAACAAAAAGACAAAACTTTATTTTTTGCTTTCCTTGCATTTTCTATTCAAGGATTTGCTAATATAAATATGCTTACAACCACACCTATCTATTTTATAATAATTGGTTTTATTTTATCTCTGGAGTGTCAAAATTAAATATTAAACATAAACTATTGTAGGAGGTTTTTTGATGGGATTTTCAGATTCTTTCTTTAATAGGGTAGAGAAAAAAACTAATGTAGATAAAGATACTATTCTTGATTTAGCTAAAAAACTACAACAAAATGATTTGAAAAACGAAGGGACATTAAGGGAAGTTATTCAAACATTAAGTAAAATGACTGGTAGAGATGTATCAAAAGAACAAGAAGATAAAATAATTAAAACAGTTGTAAATGATAATGTTCCTAAGGATATAGATAAGTTAATTTAATTAACTTTTTTTTTGTAATATGTTATAATTAACATAGGTGATTTGATGTTTAAAATAGGAGATGTGGAATTAAAAAACAGGGTCGTTTTAGCGCCTATGGCTGGCATTTCAAATAGTGCATATAGAACTATTATAAAAGAGATGGGAGCAGGTCTTATAGTTGCTGAAATGGTAAGTGATAAGGCAATAATGTATGGTAATAAAAAAACTTGTGATATGCTTTATATGACTGATTTTGAAAGACCTATAAGTCAACAAATTTTTGGTAGTGACAAGAATTCTTTTGTATACTCAGCTAAATACATATATGAAAATATGCATCCAGATATTATAGATATAAATATGGGATGCCCTGTACCTAAAGTTGCTATAGGGGCTCAAGCTGGTAGTGCACTTTTAAAGGATCCAAATAAAGTATATGAAATAGTACATGCAGTAGTAGAATCAGTACCAATACCAGTTACAGTTAAAATTAGAAGTGGTTGGGATAGTAATAGTATTAATGCTGTAGAAATTGCTAAAATAGTAGAAAAGGCAGGAGCAAGTGCTATTACAGTTCATCCTAGAACACGTGCTCAAGGTTACAGTGGAAAAGCTGATTGGAATATTATAAAAGAGGTTAAAGAAAATGTAAATATTCCTGTAATTGGTAATGGTGATATAAATAGTTGTTATGATGCTAAAAGAATGATAACTGAAACTCATTGTGATGCTATTATGATAGGTAGAGGAGTTCTAGGTAATCCATGGCTTATAAAGGATTGTGTTGATTATTTAGAACACGGTATAGAACCTAAAGATGTTACTTTAGAAGATAAAATAAATATGATAAAAAAACATTTAAATTTATTAATAAAAACAAAACCATATAAAGTAGCCTTATTAGAAATAAGAAGTCATGCTGCATGGTATTTAAAAGGTCTTCCATCATCAAAAGAATTAAAAGAAGCTATATTTAAAACTAAGACTGAAGAAGAGTTAATTAATTTACTTGATAATTATTTGACACAAGAGAATGTAAAGGATTATAATTAAATTGGTGATAGTATGGATAAAATAGAAGCAAATCAAGGTTTACCATATAAATTAATAAAAAATAGATTTTTCCATAATCAACAATATAAAGATTTATTATATATAGTAAATAAAAATATACCAGGTATAAAATCTGATGAAGTAATAGAAATGTTTAAAAATTTAAATACTACTGGATGCTCATGTGCTATGCTTGCTAATTCTTTAGTAGATCAAATTTATAAAAATGATGAAGATTTTAAAAATGTATTTGGTTTTTCTTGCTTAACAAAAGGTAAAATTGATTGTAATAAATTAATGGTAGATATATTTTCTAAATTATATAAGATAATGAAAATAAAATTTGTAGAATATCAAAATTATAAATTTAATAGTTTAAAAGAAGCACAAGAGAGTCTTTTAGGTAGCAAATATATAGATGATTCGAGTGCTACACTTGATTTATTTAACAATGGATTTGTCGCAAACGGTACTTTAAATAATCAACTTTTATTTAAGAGTAAAATACCGACAGTAACTGAATATGTAGGAGATGTTGGTAAAATAGCTAAAGAAAAATTTGGTATTGATTGGATTAATTCTATAGATCAATTAAAAAAACTTTGTACTAATAAAAACATAGAAATGGAATGTAAAGATGTAAATATATATGAGAAATTGACTGGATTAGGTACAAATAATTTTAATTTTTGGAGTAATTACTATTTAAGTCAATATAATATAAATATAGGATTAGTTAATGAACAAATATCGGTTAGAGATTTTAATAATGATTATAAATCATTTATGGATTATATAAACAATTTAAATGTAAGTGGATATTCTATTAGTATTTCATCACCACCTAATGGTGAAGCATATATGCATACAAAAAAAAGTTTATCATGGAGTAAAATATCTATTCATAATGCCGGACATATAATGTTATTTAAAAGATTTGATGAAAATCAAGATATAATAGTTTCGTCTTATGGAGAAGAGTATATTATTCCCAAAGAATATTTTAATGTTTTAGAATTTAGAAAGATAAAAACAATAGATCAAGATTCAAAAGAAAAAAGTAGATAAGGTGATAATAATGCAAGAAAATTTAGAAAAAATTAAAAGATTTTTTAAATACAATATGAATATTAAAAATATATTATTTAATACAAAACCACAAGAAACAGATAAATATAATAAAGAAACTTTAATTAAATATAGTGATAAATTATTTCAAGCTATTAATGATATAGAATATTATATGAATGTAATGTTAGAAGATTTTAACTTTTTAGATGAAGATAAAAAATACTTTAATAATTATATAAAAGCATTAAAAAATGAACTTATTAAATGTGGTTATGATTTTAATAAATTATCTACATTTTATACAACTTTTTTTACGAATATGAGTGAAGAACTTGTTAATAAAGTGGGTAATCAAATAAAAGGTGCAAGTATGTATTCCTATGTTGATTTAAAAGAAGCAAAAAGTTTAAATGAAATGCTTCATATAGTTCATCAAACTATAATAAATAATGAAAATAATTTTAGAAATTTACCTGTAATTTCTAGAAAACAAAATCATGAAGGAAATAATATAACTCTTTATGGTGAAGATACGACTATTTCTAGAGTAGTATTTAATTCTATACCTATTTCAATAGATACTGATTTTGTAGAAATTATGTCGGTAGATGAAACTAAAGTAAATTTAATGATACGAGATATTGGACATGCATTATCTATAGAAATAGAACAAAAAGATGATAAATGCATTATAAGATATTTTATACCAAAGATTTGTAATATTGACATGGTAAATAATTTAAAAGGTGTAAACAAGGTAAAGAAGGGTGATAACTACACAGTAGGAGTTTTTGAAACAACCTTAGAAAAATTACCTTTTGAATTATCTGGAGTTCCAACAGATATAGATATGTTTAAAGAAGGTGGAGTTTATTATAACGAGGATGTTGAAAACAAAACTTTATAAAGAAAATCAATGAAAATTTATCATTGATTTTTTAGATATCTTTATTATTTTTTAAAAACTCTCTTAGCATTTTTGTAAGTGCTCTTTTTTCTATTCTAGATACATAACTTCTAGATATCCCCATCTTTTTAGCAATCTCTTTTTGTGTTATCTCATCAGTATCATATAATCCATATCTGTAGGTAATTATTTCTTTTTCTCTATCATTTAATACTGATAAATATTTTTTCATGTCATCTATACTATCTTCTTTATGAATATCAAGAGCAAAGTCAGGTGCTGGAGTTTTTAATATATCAAGTATTGTAATTTCATTACCTTCTTTATCAAATCCAACTGATTCATTTATACTAATATCTTTATTTCTTTTTTTGTTATTTCTAAAATTCATTAAAATTTCATTTTCTATACATCTTGCAGCGTACGTTGTAAGCCTAGTATTTTTTGATTTAGAGTAGCTGTCAACACCCTTTATGAGACCAATAGTACCTATACTAATAAGATCATCTACATCATCAGTTTTACTATCATATTTTTTAACTATATGCGCTACTAATCTTAAATTGTGTTCAATTAGTTTTGCTCTAGCGTCTTTATCACCCATATTTGCTTTTTCTACATACATATCTTCTTCTTCTTTAGATAAAGGATCAGGAAAACTATTATTTGAATAGGCTGCTGTAAAGATAAAAAAATCTTTAAATAGCCATTTAAAAAAATTTAACATAAAACACCTCAAAATAATATATGTTTTACACATTTTGTCCTATACTGTGTAAATAATAAAAAAATGAACAAACTAAATATTGACTAGTATTTTAATATGAATTAAAATTGAAATAGGTGATATTATGGCTATTAGTAATGTAATGAAAAAAGAAGAATTATATATAAGAGATGCAATAGAAAATGGAATAAGTGCAGAATCTATTAATCAAACCATATCAAATATGTTAAATAACACTAATAGATTTAAAAGCACACCTAAACAAACTAAAGAGGTTATAGAAACTATAGTTGATAGTAAGTCTAGTATAAGAAATATAGATGATAACACATTTTCTTCTGGTTTTGTAAGAAAAAATAATTTAAAATTAAAAGATGCTTTGAATAATGGAATTATGCCTTATGAAGTTGTAAATTCATTATCTAATAATAATGGTAGAAAACTAAAGTTTACAGTTAGATTAATTTCTAACATGAAAAAACAAGAATTAAAATTGAGAAATCAAAAAGCAAATCAAAATAATTATCAAATGGTATATAAAAGAGGTAATATGTAAACAGTATTATCTTTTTTTGTTGTCAAAAACATTTGTTTGTGTTATACTTTATATGGTGATAAAAATGTATGAATATATAAAGGGTAAAGTAATAAACCAAGATAGTAATTATATAGTGGTTGATAACAATGGGGTAGGTTATTTAGTATATGTACCTAATCCTTATTCATTTGAATTAGATAAAGAATATATTGTATATGTTTATCAATATGTAAGAGAAGATGAAATGTCTTTATATGGATTTAAAACAAAAGAAGAAAAAAATTTATTTTTAAAATTAATAAATGTAAAAGGTTTAGGATGTAAAATGGCTCTTCCAATGCTTGCTACTGGTTCAATAGATGGTATTATGGATGCTATAGAAAGGGAAAATATATTATATTTAAAGAAGTTCCCTAAGATAGGTGATAAGGTAGCTAGACAAATAATTTTAGATTTAAAAGGTAAACTTAATATGACAGTTACAAGCAAAAATAAAGAGTTAGATGAATTAGTAGATGTTTTAAAGGGATTAGGTTATAAACAAGCAGATATAAATAAAATATTACCTTCGATAAATGATAATTTGAATATAGAAGATCAAATAAAGGAAGCATTAAAATTAATGTTGAAATAATTATGAGAATAGGGATAGATATAGATGATACGTTACTTGATACAAGTAAATCTTTTGATAAAGTAATAAAAAAGTATAATGTTAATTTTTCAAAGAAACTAAATGATAAATGGACATCTGAAGAAAGAGAGTTTATATGTGCAAATTATATGTTTGAAACTTTAGTAAATGCTAAACCTAAAGAAAAGTCTCAAGAAGTTGTAAAGAAATTGCAAGAAGAAGGGCATAAATTATATGTTATAACTGCAAGAGGAAATATTCATTGTAAAAATATAGAAGAAGAAACTTATAAAATAATAAAAAATCTATATAATATAGATGAGTTTTATTTTGGATATTCTAATAAACAAGATAAAGCAAAGTCCCTAAAGTTGGATTTAATGATAGATGACAATATAAGTGTTTATAATAGTATTAAAAATATAGGTATAGACTGCATTTTATTTGGAGATAAAATTAAGACATGGGATGGAGTTTTAAAATATATAGAAAGTGGTGATTAGTTGGAACGATTAATAAGTGAAGAAGAAACAATAGAAGATAATTTTGAACAAAATATAAGACCAGACACTTTAGATGATTATGTTGGTCAAACTGAAGTTAAAGAGAATTTATCTATATTTATAAAAGCTGCAAAGTTAAGAGAAGAGACTTTAGATCATGTATTATTATATGGTCCACCTGGGCTAGGTAAGACAACTCTTGCATTTATAATTGCTAATGAATTAGGAAGTAATATAAAAACTGCAAGTGGTCCTTCAATTGAAAAAAGTGGTGATTTAGCAGCTATATTATCATCATTAGAGCCTGGTGATGTATTGTTTATAGATGAAATACATAGAATGCCAAGATTTGTAGAAGAAATATTATACTCAGCTATGGAAGATTTTACATTAGATATAGTTGTTGGTAATGATTCTTCTAGTAGAAATATTAAAATAGATTTGCCACCGTTCACACTTGTTGGGGCAACAACGAGAGCAGGAGATTTAACTAGTCCTTTAAGAGATAGATTTGGAATAATAAATAAATTAAATTATTATACAGAAGAGGAATTAAAACAAATTGCCCTTAGAACTAGTAGAGTTTTAAATTGTCCAATAGATATAGATGCAGCAGGTGAGCTTGCTAGAAGAAGTAGAGGCACACCACGTATTTGTAATAGATTATTTAAAAGAGTTCGAGATTTTGCTTTAGTTATGGGAAACGGCAATATAGATCTAAAAATTACAAAACATGCATTAGATAAACTAAAAGTTGATAGTTTAGGTTTAGATGAAACTGACTATAATTTATTAAAATCTATAATAGAAAAATTCAATGGTGGACCTGTTGGAATTGAAGCAATTGCATCTTCAATAGGTGAAGAACAAACTACAATAGAAGATGTATATGAACCATATTTACTTCAAAGAGGTCTTTTAAAAAGAACACCTAGAGGAAGAATTGTTACAGAGAAAGCTTATAAACATTTGGGTATAGCTTATAAAGAAAAATAATAAATTAATGTAATTTGCAAATAATATTAAAGGTGATAATATGAAAAAAATCTTAGTGGCATTATTAATTTTATTATTGTTTGGATGTTCTAGTAGTAAAGAGATTAAGAAACAACAAAAAGATGCAATAGAAGAATCGCCTAAAGAAGAAAAAGTATTAACAGAAGAAGATTATAAAAACAATAATGTGGATGAGTTAGGGGAAGTACCTATTATGATGTATCATGGTATTCATAATAAAAAAAACAGTGAAACAAAGTATACTGGTGGAAATGTTGATAAGGATGGATATCAAAGAACTAGTGAAGCTTTCGCAAATGATTTGGAATTTTATTATAATTCTGGATATAGAATGATTAGACTTACTGACTATGTAGATGGTAATATAGATGTTGAACTTGGAAAAAGCCCTATTATTTTAACATTTGATGATGGATTAGAAAATGCTATAAAAGTAACAGGAGTAGATTCTAAAGGAAATATTATAATAGATCCAAATAGTGCGGTAGGAATTTTAGAAGATTTTAAGAAAAAATATCCAGATTATAATGTAACTGCAACTTTCTTTGTAAATGGTGGAATATTTCAACAAGAAGAGTATAATGAAAAAATATTAAAATGGTTAATAGATAACGGATATGATATTGGAAATCACACATATACACATGTAAATTTTAGTCAAGTTGACTCAAATAAATCAATAGAAGAAGTTGGAAAACTTTATGAATTACTTGATAAAATAATACCTGAAAAATATGTTAATATAGTAGCTCTTCCATTTGGTTCTCCATATAAATTGGATCATGAAAATATGCAATATATATTTAATACAAACTATAATGGAAAAGAGTATATTACAAAATCAACTTTAAGAGTTGGTTGGAAAAGTGAAAGTTCTCCATTTTCTCAAGATTTTAATCCAAAATTTTTAAAAAGAATAAGGGCCTATGATAATGATGGTAAAGAATTTGATATAGAAATGAATTTTAAATTGTTAGAAAATAATAGATATATATCTGATGGAAATAAAGATACAATAGTAGTACCAAAGACAGAAGAACAATTAATAAAACAGACATATGGAAAGAAAATAATAACTTATTAGAGAATAGTTTTACATTATTCTCTTTTAGTTTACAAAATTAGAAAAATATGATATATTATTTTTAGTTAGTGAGGGATATTATGAATATGCAAAGGACTTATTATGATATACTAGGAGTAGAACAAGATGCGAGTTTTGAAAATATAGAGAAAGCTAGAAATAGGATGAAATATGGTGAACCCGAAGATAGAGTTCCTTTTAGAATGTGGAAAGATGTAGATGAAGCTTATGATGTATTATCAAATCCAATATCTAGAAAAAACTATGATGAATCATTAAAAGAAAAGAAAAATGAACCAACACCAGAGCCAACACCAGAACCAGAGCCAACATCACAACCAGAGCCAACATCACAACCAGAGCCAACACCACAGTCAGAGCCAACACCAGAGCCAGAGCCAACACCAGAGCCAGAGCCAACACCAGAACCAGAGCCAGAACCAAAATCAGAGTTATATAATCAATTCAATGAACAACAATTAAATCCTTCTAAATTTAATTCATTTATGAAAAGTAAAGTAAAACCAAAAGCAATTAAAATTGGAGAATATTTGCCAGTATTGGCATTACCATTACCATTTGCAATAACTTTTGCTTTTGTTCAAAAACATTTATATAAAAAATATGGAAAAGGTGCAATAACTTTAATTCGAGATAATCATATTAAAAAGATAAAAGATTTAAAAATAGAAACTGGAGTAATGGATTTAGAGAAAGAGTATGAAGAAAAATTATCAAATGAAATAGATAATTTATTATCAAAACCTCATAATAACTATAGTCTTCAAATAAAAAAGCTTAGATATCAAAATCATTTAGAATTGTGGAAAAAAATGTTTGAGACTAAATTAAATGAAATTCAAAAAAACAAGTCCAGTTTGAAAACTAGGTTAGAGTTAATTTCAATAAAAAATCAAATATTAAATTCAGAGTCTAAATTGAAAAGAATAGAAAATTCTATAGAAAAATATAATAAAATTACTAATGTAGGTGTATTAAAAAATGATGAATTTGAATTTGAGTCTCGTTTATCTAGATTAAATAAATCAATTTCAGATAAAATGCAAAAAATAAATGATATCAAAGATGATCCTAATTCTTTGAAATTAGAAAAAGAACAGTCAAAATTAAAAAAACTTGTTATAAAAAGAAACATAAAGGGTTCAAAAATTAAACTTCAAAAGGGTGGTATTGGTAAGGTAGCTAAGTTATCAAATCCTAATATAATAACAACCCATAATGTAAAGAAAATGGATGATAGTGAATTTATTAATTATATAACTGATTTTTCTAATGAAAAATCAAGTAAAGTAAAATAAAAAAAGCATATTTTCAATGCTTTTTTATTTTTCAACTTTATTTAATGTTCTTTTTTCTCTAGCGCTCATTCTTACTTTAGTACCATCTTCTAATGTAACTAATTGTAAATTTACTTTTTGAGCATGTTTAGTAGCTCTACAAGAATGAGATCTTCTATTACCAGATAATGGTTTTTTATTAGTTGCTTTAACTGCCATAATATTCCTCCATTCAAAGTTTTTCTTCCTATGCCAATAAAGTTTATCATATTTTTTGTGATATGTCAACAAAATTTAATAAATTAAGGGCTTAACCAGCTAAAATACGGTATATTTCTTAATATTCCAAATACTATAGCTAATACTATAATTGTATATAATATAGAATTTTTAATTGTGATATTTTTCTTTGTTATTACTTTTATTAAATTTAGTATTATAAACAAAATTAATAATATAAATGCAAAACAATTATAATGAAATGCATCTATAAATTTTAATCTTATTATAGATATAAACATTCTAGTAATACCACATCCAGGGCAATAAAGACCAGTTATTTTATGAAATATGCAAGGAATTGGATATCCTGTTAAATATAAAAATAGTATTATAAAAAAGAATATCATTATTATAATATATTCTTTTTTGTTTTTTTTAAGCATTTATTAATTTATTTAAATCACTTTGGATTAAACATTCAGCAACTATTCCAAGTCCAAATATATAAAGAACTAAATATAATACTGAATTATCTGAAATATTAATATTCTTTTTTTCTCCAGCACTCGCTAAAGATTTACCCATTTTATATGCCCAATAGTATCCATAAATTCCACATGTAATTAAAGTTAATAAAAATGCAGTACCACCCGAAGTATTAAATTCAACTCCATCATTTAATCTAACTGCATCGTCAGTCATAGATATAAACCAAATAATTCCATAAATTCCGCATGTAAAAATAGATAGTATTATACATAATGCAATATTTTTTTCTTTCATAAAACACTCCTTCCTATTAAAACTATATCATATTTATGTAGTTTAAACAATAAATATTTAAAAAAAATAAAAATTATAGTAAAATATATGTAGGAGGGATAGATTATGTATACACCATTTTATATTAAGACAGATAACAGTTTACAAACTTCGTTAATTAAAATAAAAAATTTAATAGAGTTTGCTAAAAAAAATAATATAAAATCTTTATCTATAACAGATAATAATATGTATGGTGTTATGGATTTTTATAAAATGTGTATAAATAATGATATCAAACCTATAATAGGTTTAGAAATTGTGTATAACTTTAAAAAAATAGTTTTATATGCAATAAATTATGATGGATATAAGAATTTAATAAAGTTATGCACACTTTCTTCATATAAACAAATTGAAATAACTGATTTAGAAGAACATTCTAAAAGTTTAGTGTGCATAACATCTTCTGTTGAACTTTATAATGAGCTAAAACCACTTTATGAGTATATCTATATTTCATATAAAAATAGAGAAGAAATGGATAATATAAAAGAAAAAAATAAAATATATATGAATGAAACTTTGTATATAAATAAAATTGATAAAGAATTAATAAAATATATAGATGCAATAAGAGAAGGAAAGACAATAGATAATATTGATAGTACTCACTATGATAATTATATATTGACAGAAGATGAGTATAATACTAATTATAGTGAAAGTATAGATAATAATCATTTTATAACAGATTTATGTAATGTAGAAATACCTTTTAAACAAAAATTAATGCCTTCATACATCAATCAAGAAGGTGTAGATAGTTATACTTATTTAAAGAAAAAATGTATAGAAGGATTAAGAAAACATTTTGGTAATACAGTTCAAGAAATATATAAAGAAAGACTTAAATATGAATTAAATATAATAAACAAAATGGGATTCTGCGATTATTTTTTAATTGTATCCGATTATGTAAAGTTTGCTAAAGACAACAATATAATAGTAGGCTCTGGTAGGGGAAGTGCAGTTGGTTCACTAGTATCATATTGTTTAATGATAACTGATGTAGATCCAATAAAATATAATTTGTTATTTGAAAGATTTTTGAATCCGGAACGTGTAAGTATGCCAGATATTGATATAGATTTTGAACATGAAAAAAGAGAAGATGTAATTAATTATTGTATTAATAAGTATGGTAAAAAGAAAGTAGTACCTATAATAACATTTGGAACATTAGGAGCTAAACAAGCAATAAGGGATGTTTGCAAAGTTTTAGATATTGAACAAGGTCTTGTAGATAATTTATGTAAATTAATAGATTCAAAGAAATCGTTAATGGAAAATTATAATGAAAACAAAAAAATAAAAGAGTTATTAGATAGAAAAAGTAAACTTAAGGAAGCTTATAATATTTCAGTAAAATTGGAAGGTTTAAAAAGACATACATCAATACATGCTGCTGGAGTTATTATGTCTAATATAGATTTAGATGAGGTAATACCACTTGATAAAAGTCATGATTTCTATGTAAGTGGATATGATATGACTTATTTAGAAGAACTTGGTTTACTTAAAATGGACTTTTTAGCTATCAAATATTTAACTACAATTCATAATATAATAGATAGTATAAATAAAAGACATAATTTAAGTATAAAATTTGATTCTATACCACTTAATGATCCAAAAGCAATAAGTGTATTTACTAAAGCAGATACTATTGGTATATTCCAATTTGAATCAGATGGTATGATTAACTTTTTAAGAAAATTAAAAGTAAGTAATATGAATGATTTATTTGCTGCAATTGCTTTATTTAGACCAGGTCCTATGAAAAATATACCTACATATATAAATAGAAAAAATGGTAAAGAAAGAATAGATTATATAGATCCATCATTAGAACAAATTTTAAAACCTACGTATGGTATTATGATATATCAAGAACAAATAATGCAAATCGCACAAATTATGGCAAATTATTCATTGGGTGAAGCAGATATATTAAGAAAAGCTATGAGTAAAAAGAAAAAAGATATATTACTTATGGAAGAAGAAAAGTTTACAAAAAGAGCTATTGATAAAGGCTATGATAAAGTATTAGTTAAAAATGTATTTGATTTGATGCTTAAATTTGCAGAATATGGATTTAACAAATCACATTCAATAGGTTATTCAATAGTAGCATACAAAATGGCATATTTGAAGGCATATTTTCCTAAAGAATTTATTACATATTTATTATCTATGGAGATTAATGATAGTAATAAAACAAAGCAATATATATATGAGGCAAAAAAGAATAATATAAAAATTTTAATGCCAGATATTAATTTAAGTAATAAAAAATATGAAATAGAAGACAACGGTATTAGATATCCACTTACTAATATAAAAAATGTTGGAATACTTACTACCGATTTTATAATTAAAGAAAGAGAATCCGGTAAATTTGTAGATATTTATGATTTTATTAGAAGATGTTATGGAAGAGGAGTTAATAGTAAGACATTAGAATCTTTAATATATTCAGGTGCACTTGATAGCTTTGGTTATAATAGAATGACATTAGTAGAGAATCTTGATTTAATTATAAATTATGGAGAGTTAATTAAAGATTTAGATAGAGAATATGCTCTAGAACCTGAACTTGCTATAAAAGATGAGTTTTCTAAAAAA
Organism: Bacteroidaceae bacterium; assembly: GCA_963616135.1. Lineage (GTDB taxonomy): Bacteria > Bacillota_I > Bacilli_A > RF39 > UBA660 > UMGS1613. The sequence continues at coordinate 37,419 of CAVEJT010000002.1, forward strand.
GAATTATTGGCTCATGAGCTTGAATTGTTTGGATTTTATTTAAGTGATAATCCAATTACAGATATTAAAAACAAATTAAATAATATTGTTAATTTAAATGAAATAGAACTTTATTTTGATAAAATAATAAATTCAGTAGCTATTATAGATAAGATAAAAGAAATAACAACATCTAAAGGAGAAAGTATGTGTTTTATAACAGGAAGCGATGAAGTATCACAAGCTGATATAGTGTTATTTCCTCGTGTGTATGAGAAAGTTGATATAAAAGTAGGGGATACTATATTAATTCAAGGTAAAGTAGAAAAGAGATTTGATAAATATCAAATTGTTGTAAATAAATTAAAAAAATTATAAAGTCGAAAAAAAGTATATGAAAATATTCCATTTTTATTAATTATGTGTTAAAATACTTATAGTAGACGTTAGAATTGGAGGAATAAACATGGGTTTTATCAAAGGTTTATTTAATGATAAAGAGGAAAATCAAGCTGGTAACAGTAATGAATACTATGATTTAAAAGCAGAGGATGCGCTTACTGAGGAAGGTGGAGCTAAGATGATTCTTTTAGAACCACGTGCTTATTCAGAAGCTCAACAAATAGCTGATCATTTGAAAAAAAGAAATACAGTAGTAGTAAATTTAAAAAGAGTTACAAGTGATCAAGCTAAAAGAATCATGGATTTCTTAAGTGGTACTATATATGCGATTAAGGGTAATATACAAAAGATTGGTAGTGGAATTTTTTTGTGTACTCCAAATAACATAAATGTACAAGGTAAGATTACTGATGATAATGATAAAGAAAAAGAAACTGATGAAGATAATATTAATCTAGAATGGTAAAAAAATACTTGAAAAATTAGAATATGTGTGCTAATATATTAAGCACAGCGTTTGAGGGTAGAGATGCTTATGGAAAATAATAGGACATTTAAAAATTATACTCCCGAAGAGGTTGATAGATTCTTGGATCAAATTATCAAACAAGTAGAAAAGATGATTGATGATAATAAGATAAAAAATCAAGAAATTGCTTTAAAAGATAAGAGGATTAAAGAATTGGAGAGCATGTTAGAGGGAACTAAAGGTGCAAGGGAGAAGCTTGCTCACTATGAAAGACTTGAAGGAACTTTAAATAGGGCACTTATGATGGCTCAAAAAACTTCAGATCAAATTAAATCTAATGCTCATAAAGAATCTGAAATAATCTTAGAGGATGCTAAAAAGAATGCTAGTCGTATAGTTAATGAATCCCTACTCAAAGCAGAAAAAACAGAAATGGAAGCAGAAATGCTTAAAAGAAATGTTAATGTATTCAAACGTAAATTAAGAGGAATAATAGAAGCTCAACTAGAAATGGTTGATGATATTGAAAAAGTAGATTTTTAAAACATTTGATGGAGACGATATAATAAGTATCTTAAAGAGAGCTTGTGGTTGGTGCAAACAAGTAAGTGATTATTATATAAATCACTCTTGATGTTTTTGATGGATAAGATTAAAACGGTAACGCGTTATAGTTTAAAGATAATAGTAACTATTATGAAATAGGGTGGTACAGTCTATATTAGGCCCCTATGTCATAGTAGTTTTTTTATTAGGAGGGTTTATGGAAAAAGTAGAGGATAAAATAAAAAGATATCAAAAACAGGCAGAAGAATTAAAATGTATAAGAAAAGAAATAGAAAGACAATATAAAGAATTTAAACATTAAGTAAAAAAATGGGAGGTAAAAATGAAATTTAAAGAATTAGATAAAAGAAAAAATAGTGATGTAGAAAGTGATTTAACTGAAAAATTTATTAAAGAGGATTTATTGGAACAAACAATAGAAAATAGAAAAAATAGTGAGAACTTTGTATTTTATGATGGTCCAGCTACTGCAAATGGAATGCCAGGTATTCATCATATGCTTGCTAAATTATTAAAAGATACATATTGTAAATATAAAACTATGCAAGGATTTAGAGTACTTAGAAAAGTAGGATGGGATACACATGGATTACCAGTTGAAGTTCAAGTTGAAAAAGAATTAGGTTTTAATGGTAAAGGTGATATTGAAAAATATGGAATAAAAGCATTTAATGAAAAATGTAGAGAAAGTGTTTGGAAAAATGAAGCTGCTTTTAAGGATTTTACTAATAAGATGGGACAATTCATTGATTTAAAACATCCATATATTACATATGATAATAATTATATTGAAACTGAATGGTGGATATTAAAGAAATTTTTTGATGAAGGACTAATTTATAATGGACTTAAAATACTTCCATATTGTCCTAGATGTGGTACTGGTCTTGCAAGTCATGAGGTTGCTCAAGGATATAAAGAAATAACTGTTAATACAGTTACAGTACCATTTAAAGTAAAAAATCAAGATAATACATATTTACTTATATGGACAACTACTCCTTGGACACTTATGTCAAATGTTGCTGCTTGTGTAAATCCTAATGAAGTTTATGTAAAATGTTTATCTAAAGGATATAATTTTATAGTAGCAGAAAAATTAGCAAACAAAGTATTAGGTGATGATTACGAAGTAGTAGAAAAATATAAAGGAAAAGATTTAGAGTATTTAGAATATGAACAATACTTAGATTTCTTAAAAGTAAATAAAAAAGCATTTTTTGTAACTTGTGCAGATTATGTAACTATGGAAGATGGTACTGGTATAGTTCATATGGCTCCAGCATTTGGACAAGATGATTATGAAGTTGGACTTAAATATGATTTACCTATGTTAAATCCAGTTGATGAAAATGGTTGTTATAAAGAGGGACCTTGGAAGGGAAGACTTGTAGTAGATCCAGAGTTAGAAATAGAAATAATTAAATACTTATCAAGTCACGATAAATTATTTAAAAAACAAAAAATGGTTCATAATTATCCACATTGTTGGAGATGTAAAACACCATTAGTTTATTATTCTAAACCAAGTTTATATATAAAAGTAACTGACTTTAAAGATAAAATAATTGAAGCTAATAAGACAGTTAATTGGCACCCAGATTATGTAGGAGAAAAAAGATTTGGTAATTGGCTAGATAATTTAAATGATTGGGCAATATCACGTAATAGATATTGGGGTACCCCAATTCCTTTATGGGAATGTGAATGTGGTCATAAAGAAATGATAGGTTCACGTAAAGAATTAGTAGAAAAATCTATTGAAGATATTGATGAGACTATAGAACTTCATAGACCTTATGTAGATGATGTACATATTAAATGTAGTAAATGTGGTAAGGCTATGACAAGAATAACTGAAGTTATAGATTGTTGGTTTGATTCTGGTTCTATGCCATTCGCACAATATCATTATCCATTTGAAAACAAAGAATTGTTTGAATCTCAATTTCCAGCTGATTTTATAAGTGAGGGAATAGATCAAACAAGAGGTTGGTTTTATTCATTACTTGTTATATCAACTTTTGTAACAGGTAAAAGTCCTTATAAAAATGTACTTGTAAACGATTTAATTACTGATAAATTTGGTCATAAAATGCATAAAAGTAAAGGTAATGCAGTAGAACCTTTTACAGTAATAAAGAAATATGGTGCTGATCCTATTAGATGGTATATGTTATATACATCACCAGTATGGACACCACTTAGATTTGATGAAGATGGTATAAAAGAAGTACAATCAAAATTCTTTAATACTTTAAAAAATACATATGCATTCTTTAGTATGTATGCTAATATAGATAATATAGATCCAAAAGAATATGATATAAAATATGAAGATATGGAAGAAATAGATAAATGGTTATTATCTAAATATAATAAATTAGTAAGAAAAGTAACTAATAGTATGGATAATTATGATTTAACTACAAGTGTTAGAGAAATACAAAACTTTGTAGCAGAAGATTTATCTAATTGGTATATTAGAAGAAATAGAAGAAGATTTTGGGCTTCAATTAACGATACATCAAAGCTTGCAGTATATAAAGTAACATATGATGTACTTGTAGGTGTTTGTAAACTTATCGCACCATTCGCACCATTTACATCAGAAGAGATATATACTAAATTAACAGGTAATAAATCAGTACATTTAGCCGATTATCCAAAATGTGATGAGACATTAATAAATGAAAAGATTGAATCTAGAATGGATTTAGTAAGAGATTTAATAAGTCTTGGAAGAAATATAAGAGAAGAAGTAAAAATTAAAGTAAGACAACCTTTAACAGAAGCATTATTGGATGCTAAAAATAAATCATTAATAAGTGATTTAGTTGATTTGATAAAGGAAGAATTAAATGTTAAAGAAGTTAAATTTATTAGTGATGTAGAAAACTATATGAATTTTACTGTTAAACCAAACTTTAAAGAAGTAGGAAGAACATTTGGACCTCTTATAAAAGAATTCCAAGAAAAATTATTAAATTTATCTACAGAAGATATAAGCAAACTTCAAAATAATGAAATAATTAAAATGACAATAGGAGATAAAGAATGGGATATAACACATTCTATGGTAGATATAAGAACAAATTCAAAAGAAGGATTCGATGTAGCTACAGACTCTAATAATTTCATTATAATTAATACTGAACTTACTAATGATTTAATTATGGAAGGTATAGCGCGTGAACTTGTATCTAAGGTACAAAATATGAGAAAAGCTAAAGATTTTGATATAGCTGATCGTATAACACTTTATTATAATGGTGATGATGAGGTAACAGAAGCTGTATCTGAGTTTGAAGAATTTATAAAAAATGAAACCTTATCAGTAGACATAGTAGTTAAATTCAATCTAACTGAAGAAGTTGATTTAAATGGTCATATGACTTATATAGATGTAGAAAAAGTTTAATATTGACTAATAAAACATAATAATATATAATTAACATAGTAAAGGTAGTGGTAGTATGATGAAGATATCATTAAGAAAAATCAATAAAAATAACACCTGGGGGGGGGGTATCTAGTTATACTATAATACTATTAGAATATACAAACACAAAGATCTAGAGAATAAAACTCTAGGTTTCTTTGTGTTTTTTTTACATACCTTTACAAAAGTAAAACAAAGGAGGAGGAAATATATGAAAAGAAAAGGATTTACATTAATAGAATTACTAGCAGTCATAGTAGTGCTAGCAATCATTGCACTTATAGCAACACCAATAGTACTAAATATAATAGAGAATAGTAAAGATTCAAGTAATAAAAGAAGCATAGAATTATATGGAAGTGCGGTAGAACAAGCAGTAGCAAGAGAAGAAATAAATGGTAATGCTTTACCTAGCGGAAAGTATACGACAGAAGATGGTAAAACATTGAAACAAGGTGATATAGAATTCGAAGTAGATTATAAAGGATCTAAAGTAGTATGTGATGTGAATATAACGAGTGATGGAGAGGTATCATTAAAGAATTGTAAAGTAAATGGAAAAGCAACAGAATATACATATGGGGATGATGAAATTCCAACACCAAAATCATTTGGAGAAGATTCTTGGGAAACAATAGTAGCAAATGTCAAAGCAGGAAATACAAGTGCATATAAAGTAGGAGATACAAAGGAAATTAAACTAGAAGGTTTTACAAATGAAGAAGAAAATAGTAATGGATTATATACAATAAGAATAACAAACAATTCAACACCAGAAGAATGCAATACAGAAGGTTTTTCACAAACAGCATGTGGATTTGTAATAGAATTTGTAGATATAATAACAAGACGTAAAATGAATCCATCAGGAAAATATAAAGGGACACAATATGGCTTTGGATGGAATGTAGATGGATGGCCAGCAAGTGAAATGAGAACATATGTAAATAATAATATATATAATGCATTGCCAGAAGGATTAAAAGAAAATATAATAAATACAAAAGTAGTATCAAGTCATGGTTCTACAAGTGGAGAGACAAATTTTACATCAGAAGATAAAATATATTTATTATCAACAAAAGAAGTATGGGGAAAAGAAGGAACAACTGATACAATAAATTATGATACAGCAGAATCAGAGACAAGACAATTAGATTATTATAAGGCAAATGGAGTAACAACAGCAAATTATTCAGGAGCAATTAAGAACTATAATGGAAGTCCAGGGTATTGGTGGCTTCGTTCTGCTTATTCCTATTATAATTACAAGTTCTACGACGTGAGCCTCATTGGCCTTTGGAACACCACCAATGCTAGTGATGGCAATGGCGTGGCTGTGGCTTTCCGAATTTAGTATCGATTAAAAGTATTTGGATTTTTTAAAAGAAATGTAATAGAACAAAAAGATAACAAACAAAAATAGTGTCTAACACTATTTTTTTAATTTCTATATCTTATATTTTCATTTGATATATTAAATATTATTCCTGCCATAATCATATAACTTAAAAGACTTGATCCACCATAACTTATAAATGGTAGTGTAATACCTGTAATAGGCATAAGACCTAAAGTCATACCAATATTTTGTAATTGTTGATATATAAGCATACCAATAATACCACTTATAACGTATTTATTTATATTATTTGGATTTTCAACTGCTAATTTAATTAGTCTTAAATCAAAAAAAGTAATAAGTCCTAAAAGACATATAGAACCAATAAAACCAAAGTTATTAGCAAATACAGCAAATATAAAATCTGTTTGAGGTTCTGGAAAATATATTGGGGTATTATTAATTCCATAACCTAGCATACCACCACTACCAATAGAGGTAATACCATTTTCAAGTTGATATCCACTACCACTTGACCAATCTAATAATCTATCTACTCTAAGAAAGAAAGAGGTACCAAATATTTTAATAAATAAGTCAGTATTAACAAAGTATGTAATAAGTATGATACCAATTATAACACCAAATATACCAAACAATATAGCAAACCATCTATATCTAATTCCAGATACAAAAAGCATTACTAAAGTAATTAACAAATAAATAAGTACAACACCAGTATCAGGTTGCAAGAACGTAAGAATAGCAGGTATACCTACAACAATACATACTTTGAGTAAAAATTTAAATTCTTCTGCTATAGTAGGATCTGGGTAATCTTCTTTAAAATTGTTAATCATTCTACCGTTAATAATAATTAATATAATTTTCATAAATTCACTAGGTTGAATATTACCAATACCTTTAATTTTAAACCAACAACGAGCATTATTGATATCAGCACCCCAAAATAATACTAATATTAGTGAGATAACTCCTATTATATATAGTATCCAAGCATTTTTATACAGAAAGTTATTACCTGCAATCATGACTAAATAAATGATTATAAATCCGATAGAATACCAAAGTACTTGTTTTAACATTAAATTAGTTTCTTCACCTAGTAAATTTTGAGCACTCCCAATAGTTATAATACTTATTAAAGCAAATAAAACTATACATAAAAATATACCAATATCCACTTTAAATCTTGATATGTTTTTCATAACACCACCATTTATTATCTTACACTATTTATGGTTTTTATACAATAAAAACTTAAATATTTATTTTTTTTAAATTTTATAGTATAATTATATTGGTGATTTAATGAGAATAGAATATATAATAGTAATATTAGTATGTTTAGTAATCGCAATTGCAATTGCACGTTCTAAGAAAAAAGATTTTAAATTAGAGGCAAATAAACTAATAATGCTTTTGGGTGGTAAGGATAATGTTATTGATTATGAATTTAATAAATCTAGATTTGTAGTAACACTTAAAGATATATCTAAAGCAAATAAAGAGGGTATACAAAGAATGGGAGCTCAAGGAATAGTAGAAATTGATAATCAATTAAAAATTATTTTAGGTAGTGATGCTAAACAAATAAAAAAATATATTAATGAATTAAAGTGATATTTCGTCACTTTTTTTCATATTTCGACAAAATTCGACAAAATAATTTAATATACTTATATTGGGTGATATAATGAATTTATTTCAAATAGTGTTGTTAGATGTTATATTATTATTATTTCCAATACTTGTTTATTTAATTTATTTATCTACAAATAAAAACATAAAAGTAAAAAATAAAAAATTATATAGTTCACTTATGCTAATTTCATCTTTTTTTCTGGTTTTAAAATATGGTATAAATGAGCCTAAAGTTGTACCAATACTGGTACTTAATACAGTAGTTTTAATAGCATATATAGAAGATAAATGGATACTTGCTAATGCACTTGGATTATGTATACTTGTAATTCATAGAAGTTATGTAAATTATATTTATTTTTTAATAATACTTTATATAATATTAGGATTATTATATTTAGTTAAAAAGTATAATAAATTAAATAATATAGTTTTTTTAGAAGCATTTATACTACTAAGTAGTTTAGTATATTTGTTATGGTTAAATATATTTAATTCATATTTATATCAAATGAATGAAATAATACTTTCGATATCAGCTTACTTTTTCATTTTAAATATATTATATTTAATGTATGAAATTGGTAGAGGTATTATGAGTACACATACAACATTTAAAGAATTACAACAAGAAAAACAAATAAGATTATCATTATTTAAAATAACACATGAAATAAAGAATCCAATAGCGGTATGTAAAGGTTATTTGGATATGATTAATGTAAGAGATCAAAGACAAGTAGAAAGATATATACCTATAATAAAATCAGAAATAGAAAGATTACTTTCAATATTAGAAGATTTTTTACTCATAAATAAAAGTAATCTTAATAAAGATATAATGGATATAAATATGCTTTTAGAAGATACATTAGATAAAGTAAAACCTCTGTTAAAAGAAAAAAATATAGATGTAAATATGGATACTAGTGAAGATGAAGTATTTATTAATGGTGATTATAATAGATTAAGTCAAGTATTAATAAATCTTATTAAAAATAGTATTGAATCAATAAGTGATAATGGACTTATAACATTTACAAGTAAAATAAATAATAATAAGTATAATTTAGTTATAAGCGATAATGGCTGTGGAATGACTGAAGAAGTATTAGATAAAATAAAAGACCCTTTCTTTACAACAAAAAAAAGAGGATCTGGACTTGGAGTAGCTCTTATATATGAAATAATAGAGGCACATAATGGAAGTATTAATTATGAATCTGAATATAATATAGGTACTAAAGTAACAATTACATTACCACTTTATGAATAAATGTAAATAAGAGATTATTTTAATTAATAATCTTTTTATTTTTTATCAAAAATAGTATAATTAAGGTGGTGATAGTATGAAGGGTAAATTAATAGTAATAGAAGGAACTGATTGTAGTGGTAAAGAAACACAAACAAAGTTATTGGTTGAAAAATTAGAAAAATTAAATAAAAAGTGTGTAAGATTTAGTTTTCCAAATTATGATAGCCCTACAGGTAAAATAGTAGGTGGACCTTATCTAGGAAAATCGTATATATGTAAAGGATGGTTTAATGAAGGGGCAGTTAATGTAGATCCAAAAGTTTCATCACTTTATTATGCAGCGGATAGAAAATATAATATTGATAAAATAGAAGAAATGTTAAATCAAGGTATTAATGTTATATTAGATAGGTATATATATTCTAATTTAGCTCATCAGGGTGGAAAAATAAAAGACAAAGAAGAAAGAATAAAAATGTATAAATGGTTAGAGAAATTAGAATTTGATTTACTTGAACTTCCACATGCTGATATAAAAGTTTTTTTGCACATGCCATATGAAGTATCTTTAATATTAAAAAAAGATAGGGAAGAGGCTATGGATGAGCATGAGGCATCAAAAGAACATTTGCTTTTGGCAGAGGATGCATATAAAGAAATAGCCAAAATGTATGATTTTAAAACTATTGAATGTAATGATAAAAATGTACCTAGAAAAATAGAAAAAATTAATGAAGATTTATTTACTTATGTAAGTTCAAATTTGTAATATTTTAATAGGTGTGGTATAATTATCGAGTTGAGTGGGTGATAAAGTGATAGAAGTATTAAAGAAGGTCATAGACAAATTGTGTAGATATATAAAAACAAATATATTAATGTCTTCTTTTATAATAAGCTGTTTAATTAATTCAACTCTTGTAAGGTTTCTTACAGTAGCTAATTATTTTGCTATAAAACCTATATTAGCTGATTTAGTAGTACTTTTAATAATTACGGCTTTTGGATATTTTATTAAACCAAAACATCAATTTAAATATTTTTTGATATGGAGTATTATACTTACTGCTCTTTGTATAATTAATACGGTTTATTATAGTAATTATTTGTCATTTGCGTCTGTTTCGTTACTTAAAACAGCAACTGAACTCGGTGGATATACAGATGCAGTATTTGAAAATATATTGGAGTTAAAAGATTTTATTTTCTTATTACAAATTTTTGTAGTTTGCTTTGTACATTTTCAACTAAAAAAGAAGAAGTATTATGATAAAGTATCAAATATAGAAAATGGTAAAGTTAGATTTTTAAATATGGTAGTAGTTGCTTTAATAACACTCGGATTTTTTATATCAATGTTAACAGGTGTAGATATAAGTAGATTAAATAAGCAATGGAATCGATCATCTATTGTTATGGAGTTTGGTATATACACATATCAAGCAAATGATATACTATCTTCTGTAAAGACAACTGTAAATGAAATGTTTGGTTATGATGAGGCATATAAAACATTTAGGGAATATTATGAAAATAATAATTTAGAAAAGGAATCTAATAAATATACAAATTTATTTAAAGGTAAAAATGTTTTGGTAATTCATGGAGAAAGTATTCAAGGATTTACTATGAATTTGAAATTCAATGGAAAGGAGTTAACTCCTAATTTAAATAAAATGTCACAAGAAGGTATTTATTTTTCTAATTTCTATGCACAAGAAAGTGTTGGAAATAGTAGTGATAGTGAGTTTACTTCACTTACAAGTTTACTTCCTTCAAATAGTGGTACTGTGTTTATGAATTATTTTAATAGAGATTATGAAACAATATTGAAATTATTAAAAAATGAGGGATATTATACATTTAGTATGCATGCTAATAACGGTAGTGCATGGAATAGAAATGTAGCTTATAAGTATTTAGGATATGATGATTTTTATTATTATACTAAGGACTTCGATATAGATGAAAAAATAGGTTTGGGATTATCAGATAAATCTTTCTTTAGACAAGCTGTAGATAAAATTAAAAATATAAATGAAAAAAATACAAATTGGTATGGAACTCTTGTTATGTTAACTAATCATACACCTTTTAGCGATATAGAGGAGCATAGTGATTATTCAGTTAATTATAAAACTGGTCAAACAGATCCAGAAACTGGAGAAGAACAAGAAATAGAATGGTTAGAGGGAACTAGAATAGGTAATTATTTAAAATCAGTTCATTATGCTGATGAAGCTATAGGAGAGCTTTTATCTAATCTAGACTCTAAAGGCCTTTTAGATAATACTGTTGTAGTTTTATACGGAGATCATGATTGCAAATTAAAGAAAAGTGAGTTTAATAAATTGTATCAAAGTGAATATTATCAAAGTGTATTAATAGATCCAACTAATACAGTAGGAGTAATAGATGAGTTTACTTATGAAATAAATAGAAAAGTGCCATTTATAATATGGTCTAAGGACAAAATTAAATCTAAGTATACGAAAAAAGTAGATGAAGTAATGGGTATGATAGATGTTATGCCAACCTTATCAAATATGTTAGGTGTAAAACCTAAATATGCTTTAGGTAATGATATATTTAATATAAGTGATAATGTTGTAGCCTTTCCAAGTGGAAACTGGTTAACAAGTAAAGTATATTATAATAGCTCTAAGCAAGAGTTTAGACAATTAGATATAGATACATCTATTGATATGGATTATATAGATAAATATAATAAGTATGCTGAAGAATTAATAAATGTGTCGAATGGAATAATAACATATGATTTAATAAAGGCATATGAAACAGGAATTGAGACATTAGGGACTAATAAATAGTCCCTTTTTTAAAAACTATATTATTGACAAAAAGTTATATTTAAAGTAATATAATTCAAATAGGAGATGATTGTATGAAAAAGCAACAAAACTACAATGTAAGTAACTTAGGATTTGCTAATATAAATATTTATTTTGATGGATTTCCAATAATGGGATATTATACGGTAGTATTAAATAAAGAAAATAAAATCATAGATTTACAATATATAAATAGAAAATTATCTACTGATAATACACCAAATGGTTATAGTTATGTTATTGAGTATTTAGAGCCTATGAAAAACTTTGAAAAAAATAAAATAATATTAACTCGTAAAGAAGCTCTTAAAAGTTTAAAACAACATTTAAATAGTTTTCATAAAAATATGATGGATAATTATGAAATTTTAGTAGTTCAAAAATAATTTAAGATTGTTTATACAGTCTTTTTTTCTACAAAAAAATATAGTATAATTATGTAGTAGAAAAGAGGATATATGAACGAAGAAATTATAAAAACGATAAGTAAAGATTTAAATATAACTTTAAAACAAGTATTAGTTACTTTAAAATTATTAGAAGAAGGTAATACTATACCTTTTATTGCTAGATATAGAAAAGAAGCAACAGGTGCTTTAGATGAAGAAAAAATAAAAGCTATTGAGGAGGTATATAGTTATCAAGTTAATTTATTAAAAAGAAAAGAAGATGTAATAAGACTTATAGATGAAAAGGGATTATTAACAGATGAACTTAAAGATAATATTATGAAATCTACTAAACTAGTAGAGGTAGAAGATCTATATAGACCATTTAAGGAAAAGAAAAAAACTAAAGCAACAGAGGCTATTAAAAATGGATTAGAAGGTTTAGCTAAGGAAATAATGGCTTTTCCAATTAGTGGTAATATAGAGAGTATTGCTAAAAAGTATTTGAATGAAAATGTTACTAGTATAGATAAAGCTATAGAAGGTGCTAAATACATTATTGCAGAAAATATAAGTGATAATGCATTCTTTAGAAAGAGTATTAGAGATAATACATATAATTTTGGTATTATAAAAAGTAAATTAAAAAAGAATGCTAAAGATGAAAATAAAACATATGACATGTATTATGATTATGAAGAAAAAATTAAATATATTAAACCTCATAGAATTTTAGCACTTAATAGAGGTGAAAAAGCGGGAGTACTTAGTGTATCTATAGAAAATGATAAAGAAAGAACTTTAGAATATTTAGAAAAAAGAATAATAAAGAACGATTCTTCTTTTGTAGTTGATATAGTAAAGGATGCTATAGCTGATTCGTATAAAAGATTAATTGAACCTTCTATAGAAAGAGAAATAAGAAGTGATTTAACTAATATAGGTGAAGAAGCTGCAATTGATAATTTTGGTAAAAACTTAGAGTCACTATTATTAACTCCACCTATGAAAGAACAAGTAGTATTAGCTTTTGATCCTGGATATGTAAACGGATGTAAAATAGCAGTGATAGATAAGACAGGAAAATATTTAGACAGTACAGTTGTAAAACCATTTATTAAAAGTAATAATCAAGATAAGTTAATAGAACAATCAGAAATAATTGTAAAGAATTTAATTGATAAATATAATGTTAATATAATAGCTATTGGAAATGGTACTGCGTCTAGAGAATCAGAAAAATTTATATCTAATATGATAAAAAAATATAATTTGAACTGTAAATATGTTATAGTATCTGAGGCGGGTGCTTCTATATATAGTGCTTCTAAGGTAGCTATTGAAGAATTCCCTGATTTAGCTGTTGAAAAAAGGAGCGCTGTTAGTATTGGTAGAAGATTACAAGACCCATTATCAGAACTTGTAAAAATTCCACCAGAAGGTATAGGCGTTGGTCTTTATCAACATGATGTATCTAGTAAAAAATTAAGTGAAAATTTGGATTTCGTTGTAAGTAAAACTGTAAATAGTGTAGGTGTAAATATAAATACAGCATCTCCATCATTATTAAAATATGTATCTGGTATTACTAAAAAGAATATAGATAAATTAATTAACTATAGAAATACTCATGGTAAATTTAAATCTAGATTAGAACTTGAAAAGTTATTGAGTGATAAAACTTATGAACAGGCAATAGGTTTCTTAAGAATAACAGAAGGCGATAATATATTAGATTCTACAGGAATACATCCAGAAAGTTATAAAATAGCTCTTGAATTATTACAAAGCTTAAACATGACTTTAAAAGATGTGGGTACTAATGAATTAATAGAAAAATTAAATAAAATAAATTTAGAAGAATATAAAGATAAATTATCTACAGATATTTATACTTTAGAAGATGTCGTTAAATCACTAAAAAGTCCATCTAGAGATCCAAGAGATGAAATGCCTCAACCATTATTAAAAAGTGATATATTGGAACTTAAAGATTTAACTGTTGGGATGAAATTACAAGGAACAGTTAGAAATGTAGTTGACTTTGGAGCATTTATAGACATTGGACTTCATGAAGATGGGTTAGTACATATATCTAAAATAACAAACAAATATATAAAACATCCTAGCGAGGTTTTAAGTGTAGGTGATATAGTTGATTGCTATGTTGAAGAAATAAAACTTGATAAAAATAAAGTATCACTTAGTTTATTAGAAAAATAATGGTATATAAAGACAATTTGTAATACATTATGAATTGTGATGTATAGTTATAAAGTACCCATTTATTGATGGGTGCTTTTTGTGAGTTTTTGAGTGCAAAAAATGGATTTCGTGCAAAAAAAATGATGTTTCGTGCATTCGATGTTGATTTATTTTTTTAACATGATAACATACTTTGAAATTTAATTAATTTGTGCTAAAATATAATTAAATTATAAACTTGATAGGGGGATGAATATGCAAAAAGATGTTATTTCTGGATATTCTAGTGTTGATAGACCAAGTGAAAAATTTTATGAAGATAATATAGTTGATAAGATTTTAAGTAATACAGATATGAAAATGTATGACTTTATGAAAGAAAAAAATAAAGGTTTTGAAAATTGTAATATATATTCTTATTTTGGAGAAACTAATACATTTTCTAGTTTTGATAAAAAAGTTGAGGAATGCGCCAAAGCATTAAAAAAATACGGATTGAATAAAGGTGATTGCATAACAATTTGTTTACCAAATATTCCCGAAACTATGATATATTTTTATGCTTGCAATAGAATTGGGGTAACACCTTATTTAATTGATCCGAGATGTTCATTAAAAAGAATAATTGATTGTATGAATATATCTCATTCAAAGTTATTAATTTCTCTTTTGGATATAATGGATAAAACAATAAAACCAAAAGAAATACCATCTGATAATATTGTTGTGGTTTCACCAGGTGATGAATTTGTTAAATCTAAGGAAAAACTTTGTAAAACTGCAAGTGAGGTTAAAACTCTTTATTTGGCAAAAGAACGTTTATATGAATTTAAAAGATTTCTGAAAAGAGATAAGAAAGTATTATTACAAAAAGAGTTTATGTCAGGTGTAGAAAATTATGGATTACTTACTGATAGTGAATATGATCCGTCTATACCAGCTATTATAGTTAATACAAGTGGAACAACTGGTACTCCAAAAGGAGCTATGGAATCCAATAGAGCATATAATATAACTGCAAATCAAATAGATCATATTGCACCAAATCTAAAGAGGGGAATGACATATTTTGGATATATACCATTTTTCTCATTATATGGCTCTGCGGTTGGCATGCATGCGGCAACTTCACATGGAATAATAGTTGATTTAATTCCTAAAATTGATGCATATAAATTTGATCGAATTTATGCTGAAAAAAAACCTAATATAGTCATTGGAGTTCCAAGGATATATGAAATGTTTCCTGAGAGCAAGTATATAAATAATTGTGATTTATCTTTTGCAGAATTATTAGTAATGGGCGGAGATAAGATTTCACCTGTAAAATTGGATAAAATAAATGGAACATTGAAAAAAAATAATTGTAATCATAAAATAACTTATGGTTATGGGTCAACAGAAACAATGATGATATCAACTACTACAGATAAAAATGAAACTCATGAATCAGGTAGTTGCGGTGTTTTATATCCTGGTGTGAGTGTAAGAATAACTGATAGGGAAACTTTAGAAGAGTTACCATATGGCCAAGAAGGTGAAATATATGTTGATACACCAACTATGTTTATGGGATATATTGGGAATGAATTAGAAACACAAAACTCTATATTTATTGATTCTAAAACTAATCGAAAGTATTATAAAACGGGAGATAAAGGATATATAACTGAAAATGGTATTTTGTATCATACAGGAAGATTTAAAAGGCTTATGAAAAGACCAGACGGACATCAAGTTAATTCTGTACCTATAGAAGATGCAATAAATTCTTTTGATGAGGTACAAGATTGCGCGGTAGTTGGAATTAAAAATTCATATCGAGATGAAGGTGTGATACCAACGGCATTTATTGAATTTAAAAATAAAAATGATAACAATAATAAAGAGTTATTGAAATCTATAATATGTAATACTAAGGAAATGCTACCGGGTGAAAGAGATATGGCACTTGCTTATTCCATTATTGATCATATACCATATACAATAAATGGTAAGGTAGATTTTAAAAAGTTAGAAAAATTAAACTTTGAAGATATAGAATTTATAATTGTTGATGATCCTATATTTGATCAATATTTTATACATGGTGAAGAAATCGAAAAAGTAAAATTGAATAATATAAAAGTATTAAAGAAAAAATTAAAATAAAAGTATATAATGAAAAATGTTTATATACTTTTTTTACGCAAAACCTACATAGATTTATAGTGTATTTTCTAAAAATATTGAAAAAATATGGATTGTATGATAAAATTTAATTTAAATAGAGGTAGGAGGTAAATATATGATTCAAAATCCAGGAAATTCATTTACATTATTGAGTTTAGTTTATGCAATATTATTAGCATTTGTTTATTTTACTAAACCAAGAGCAAAAAATTTAGAAACAAAAATTTATAATTATATAGTAATAACTTGTTTAATAGGAAATACAATATCACTTGGAACATATTATTTTATGATGCATTATACTGAATATCCTTTACTTAATGCAATTTTTGCAAGAGCATATTTACTGTTTATATTAAGTTTTGTTTCTCTTATATCTTATTATGTTTTGACAATTTCGTTGGGAGAAAAATATTCTGAACAAAAAAGAAATAAATATTTAAAATATAGTAAAACATTAATTTTAGTTTTTACAATGATTGCTTTTTTCTTATCAATAGTATTACCAATAGAATATGTAAGTGATGCCAACATCATATATTCAACAGGACCAGCTGTTAAGTTCGTTTTTACATCTACTAGAATATATGCTTTGATGTGGATCATTGTTTTATTAATAAAAATAAAAAGAATTAAAGAAAAAAAGTATTGGCCTATGATATTATATATTATTCTTGGAGGCGCTATATCATATATACAAGGAAATCATCCTGAATATTTACTTTCAACTTCAATGATAATATTTGTAACATTTTTAATGTATTTTACAATAGAAAATCCAGATGTAAAAATAATGAGAGAATTAGAACTTGCTAAAAATACAGCTGAAAAAGCAAATAGAGCTAAAAGTGATTTCTTAAGTAGTATGTCTCATGAAATAAGAACACCATTAAATGCAATAAAAGGATTTAGTGGATGTATAGGATCAGCTGAAACTTTAGAAGAAGCAAAGGAAAATGCAAATGATATAGTAATGGCATCAGATACATTATTAGAGATAGTAAATGGAATACTCGATATAAGTAAAATAGAAGCAAACAAAATGGAATTAGTAGAAGGCGAATATAATGTACCAGAGATGTTGAAAAATCTAACAAATATGACACATGTAAAAATAGGCGAAAAGGATATAGAATTAAGATGTAATTTTGCTGAAGATTTACCAAGTGTATTATATGGAGATAAAGGAAAGGTACAACAAGTAATATTAAATTTACTCACAAATGCAGCGAAATATACAGAAAGAGGATATATAGATTTTAATATAAGTTGTGTAAATGAAAAAGAAAAATGTAAATTAGTAATATCAGTTAAAGATACAGGAAGAGGAATAAAACAAGAACAGATGGATAAACTATTTACAAAATTCAATAGACTAGAAGAAGATAGAAATACAACATTAGAAGGAACAGGATTAGGACTTGCAATAACAAAGAATTTAGTA
>CAVEJT010000003.1:0-36915 GCA_963616135.1 Bacteroidaceae bacterium
TTATTGTATCAAAAAACCACACCTACTGGTGCGGTTGAAATTTCAATTTAGGAAATAGATTTTTAATCTATTTTTAATTTTTTTTGAAATGACTCACTACTATTACATTTTAAATATTTATCGACTATAACCTCATCTAATTTTGTATTTTGTGTAGCATAATGTAAATACTCTCCTACTATTGTATGTAAAAAATCATAATTTGAATTTAAATCTATAAAAATTTCATCTATAGATTTATTTTTAATATCCTCTATATATTTTAAATCATTGCTAAATAATAATTTTGTACCATCATGATCCTTTATAAATAATTTCCATTTATAATATACTGCTAACATTTCTAACATATAATTAATATATTTATTTTTATCTATATTTTTCAATTCTAATATTTTTTGAGTTATAAAAGTACTTGCTGTACTTCTTTTTTCTAATTCTTTTTCATTTTTATTTAAATAATCAATATAATATTCTTTAAAACTTTCTATATCATAATTAAATTTATAAACCGACTGTTCTATTTTATATGTCGTACTAATACTTTCTATAAATTCATTTTTACCATACTTTTCTATTTCCTCTATTATAATACTCTTACTTATAAAATCTAAAGAACTATAATATTTAGTGCTAATTATTATCTCTTTTAATATTTCTGCATTATCTAAAAAACTATCTATTAATTCATCAAAAGAAAAATACTCAGTATTATTATATATGTTATTATATATATTCAATTTATAATAGTCACTTATCATAAATCTTAATATAAAATCTCTATCTTTATCATTAAGAGAATCTAGAAACATAACAATTTCTATAACGCTTTTTTTGTTTACAAAATCCTCCCTAAATTCCTCTATAAATGTTTTAACCATAACCCTCACCTAATTAAAGTTTAACACTATTTTTTTATAATGTAAAGAAAAAGAATAGAAAACTCTATTCCACTACTACCCAAGCATCTGATATATATCTTGTTCTATGTACACCAAGTGCATCAATAGGGTCATTTATAGCACATGCATAATTTGTAAAATAATCATGACATGTAGCATTATATTTATTAATTGCTTCATTTCTTCTAACAACTAATACACTAGAAGTTCCTCCATCTAAATTAGCAGCATTATAAGCCCCATATCTTGCCATAATTTCTACTAAATCTTCCATTCCAGCTCCATTAGTTCTATATGAATTACTTCCTACTTGTAAGAATAAAAGTGTTCCATCTTTTCTTTGACCTATAGCAGATCTAGCGCCTCCGCCCCATCCACCATTTCCTGATACGATAGACTTAACGCCATTTACAATTAAGAAAGGTCCCCAAGACACAGCATCTCTAACACCTTTTTTTAATGCTTCTTGGGCTGTTGTATTTTTAAGTAAAACAAGAACATTATCATCAGTTATACCAATTATTCCACCAGTTGATGTTGTATTACCATATTCATTGTTTGTAATAATCTGCTTGTCCACTATTGTAATACCAGTTGGATATTCTCCTGAATTAACTCCCTGATCAACAAATCCTCCAGCATTAATAGCAAGTATTCCATTTAATCGCTCAGTCATATGAGTTACATATTCACCTAATACTCCAACTTGTTGTGTTACTGCAAGTTTTAATTTAGAAGGATCATAAATAGCAGCCATATAAGCTTGAGCTCCATTTACTTCAAAACTTACTATTTTATATTTTTCATCTTTTCCATGTGTCATTATTTCTTTTTCATATTCATTATATTTTAATTGTGCATTCTTATCAATTAAACTAGCATCTGTAGAATCTCCACTTTCAATAATATAATTTTTATTTAAAACCTCTTCTATTTGTTTTTTACTATAGAACCATTTACAATAGTGTTGATGATTCATAGTACCCATAGCAGTTGTTATTAACCATGTTCTAAAACGATCGTTTGGACCATATAATAACATTACAAAAGTGAAACATCCAAGTACATAAAAACTCATAAATATTCCCATTACTATTTTTAACCATTTTCTAAGTTTTCTCTTATTCGCACCTCTATTTTTTACAAACATGATTATTCCTAATACAAGTGCTGCAATAAGTAAAACTATTAATACTCCGATACCAATAAAAAATGGGAATCTAATTAAATAATTTGAATTAGCCCCAATTACAAATAGTACTTGTAATCCTGGTAACAGTAAACAACTTAATAATATTAATTTAAAACCTAATTTCTTTTTCTTTTCATTCATAATATCACACTCCAATAATAAAGAAACTAATTATTAGTTTCTTCTTTCTCTTCTAATAATTTTTTATATTCATCTTCCAATATATAGATTTCCTTACTACTCATAAATAGAACAACACAGTTATCATATTCTAATAACTTATTTGCCATACCATGTTCTATATAATCTCCATTATCTAATTTGTTTATTATTGTATGAGCATCAATACCTGGATAATCTTCTGGATTTTCTCTATCATAATTAATATCCATTACATATGCTTTATCAGCTAGATTTAAGGCACTTGCAAAATCATCTGCAAACTCTTCTACTCTTGAGAAAGTATGTGGCTTAAATATAGCTATAATTTTTTTATCTGGATATTTTTGCTTAGCTGCTTTTATAGTAACTTTTACTTCTGTTGGATGATGAGCATAATCATCAATTATTACATTATTACCAATAAAAGTTTCTTTAAATCTTCTCTCCGCACCCTTAAATGTTTTAAGTGAGCGTGCTACCTCCCTAGAATCTAGTCTTTCATAATGACAAACAGCTATAACTGCTAAAGCATTAAGTAGCATATGCTTACCAAATAAAGGTAAATCAAAATGCCCATAATACTCATCTTCTACAAAAACATCAAAACTAGTTCCGTCATTTCTATATTCAATATCACGTGCTTGAATATCATTGTCATCGCTTAGACCATAATAATAAATTTGAGGATTAACTTCAAGCAAATGTGTATATGGATCATCACCACATGCAATAACCATCTTATCTGCTTTATTAGCAAACTCCTGATAAGCAAGAATCATATCATCCATACTCTTATAATAATCAGTATGATCTAATTCAATATTAGTAATTATAACATATTCTGGATCATATGCCAAGAAATGACGTTGATATTCGCAAGCTTCTAATATAAATTTATTAGATTCTCTATCACCATGACCTCTTCCATCACCTATTATATAATTACATCCGCCCATATTTTCTAATATATGACTAAGCATACTTGTCGTTGTAGTTTTACCATGACAACCAGACACACAAATAGTTTTAAACTTTTTAGTAAGTTTACCTAACATTTCTTCATACTCATACATCTTTAAACCCATACTAGCTGCCTTAGCAAGCTCAGGATGTGAATCTCCATGTAAAAGTTTTAGTGCTGGAGAATAAATAACTACAGAATCAGAATCTAATTCATCATTTGGTCCTGTATAAATTTTAATACCAGCATCTATTAATTTATCTTCAGTAAAACGATGTTCAGTCTCATCATCATACCCCACCACTTCATAGCCTAGATCGTGCAAAAGAAGTGCTAAAGCACTCATTCCTGCCCCTTTTATTCCTGCCATATAATATTTCATAAATTCTCTCCTAACGTAAAAATTCTATTATAAATGGTCCTAATATCATAAGTAATATTAGAGGAACAATAAATATAACAGATATAATACTAACTTTATTTGGTATTTTATTTATCTCAGCTTTAATATCCATTATTTGCTTATCCCTCAAATAATCAACTTGATTATTTATTGAATCAATAATACTATTCCCAAATACACTAGTTTCCCTCATATTAAGTATAATACTATTAACAGTTTCAGAAGGTATTCTATATCTTAAATCTTCCAAAGCCTCCATAAGTGATCTACCAAATTTCATTTCAGTCAAACTTTTTTTAAACTCTTCTGATAGCTCACTATCTATATTATAACATGTAATCTCCAAAGAATTCTCTAAATTTTTACCAGATTCTAGTGTAAGTGCTAAAATCTCAAAAAAATCAAGGGCCTCTTTATCTAATTTTTTTATCCTTTTATTAATAGGATTTGTTATAAATATAAAATAAAACGTATTATAATACAATATAATAATAAATGGAATTATAAAATAATTAACACTTGAAGTAAGAATTAATAAAATAGCTAAAATAATTGTTGTAAATAATCTAACTGTTAGAAATGTAACAGCATCAAAATTTAATTTTCTACAAGAACCTAACAATTTTATTTTAGATTCTATTTTTTCAATATCTTTAACTCTATATATTTTTTTAACAATTCCATTATTCATTATATCACATCCTTATCTTCATAACACGTTTTACTACCAAAATATATGTAATATATATAATAAACATTATACATATCAATAAAATACCTAAAGGTTCTTCAAATAAAGGAGTAAAAAATCCTTTATTAATAATACTTATAAATACCACAAATACTATTGGTACAAATATAAGTACATACATAATAAGTTTAGAACTACTAGTTAAAGCTTTAAGTTCTGATTGTAATTTTTTTCTACTAAATAAATTTTTTTCTATAGAATCAAATACTTTAATAATATTACCACCTGTTTTATTTAAAACAGATAAACTAGATGTTAAATAAACTGTCTCACTTAATTTAACTCTTTCTGAAAATCTTTTAAATGCCACTTCTACATCTAATCCTAAAGAAATTTCTAAACTAATTTTTTTAAATTCCTTAGCTATTGGTCCATCAAGATCTCTACTTACTAGTTCTATTGCTTGACTAATACTTCTACCTGATTTAAAAGCATTATTCATAACTGAAATAGCTTCTAACATATCATGTTCTATTTTCTTTTTATATTCTTTATATTTAATCAAATATATTATATCTAGAGTATAAAAACCTATTATAAATGGCACTAACATTTCATATGGTTTTAATATTGTTGAATTGAAAAGTTCTGCCACTATAGCAACTATCAAATATATTATACCTACAACAACTTTTCTAGACATAAATTTCATATTATTTTTATCATCCATATTAAATGACTCAATATATTTATCATATCTTTTAGCTCTTGATTTTATAAATACTGATTTAGATAATAATATAGTAATCCAATCTATAATTTTTAAATATACTAAATACAAATTATCAAGTAAAGATATAGATTTATTCTTAGATGAATTAAGAGTAAATTTAGAAAATCTTCTCTCTAAAATTATACTCCTTATATATTTAATGAATAAAACAACTATTATAACCCCTATAAATAAAATAGATAATTGACCTATTCTTATTATAGAAGAATCATCTTTTTTAACTGTAATATAAACAGTCTCTGAAGATGTATTACCGGCATTATCGCTTACACTATATTCTAATTTTTTTATACCAGGCCTACTAAAATCAAGATCATTTATATTAGTAGTTATTTTATCAGTTAAATCACCATCTACTATATCACTGGCTGTTATTCCCTCTAAAAAGTTAAACTCTTGATTTGTTTTTATTTTATAAGTTTTTTCATTTATATTAATTATTGGAGCTTCTTTATCTATTTTATATTCTCCACTTTGTATTACTCTATTACCTAATGGACTATATATAGTAAATTCTATTTTGTATATACCAGTTTCATTAAACAATATTTCTACTGGGCTTGAATCACTCAAATAATTAATCTCACCAGGTTCACCATTTCTAATTATTACATAAGTATAACTAGTTACATATGAAGGAGGAGTATAAGTAACTCTTACATCTTCATGTGTATATTCCATCTCATTAATACTTAATCCCTCCTGCATAATTCACCACCTATTCAAATATATCTTTTAAAGTATCTATTCCTCTTGATTTCAATCTATCATAAGTACTCGGAGTTGCATCTGACTTTATAAATTCTCCAATAACTTCTCCATCTGTTGTAATACCAGTTTGTTTAAATGCAAAGATTTCATTTAATTTAATTTCATCGCCTTCAAATCCTACAATTTCTGATATACTAGTAACTTTTCTCTTTCCATCACTAAGTCTTGAAATATTAATTACTATATCAATAGCATTCTCAATATATTCCCTTATAGCTTTAATAGGTATTTCCATACCTGCCATAAGTACCATAGTTTCTAACCTATTTAAAGCATCCTTAGGCCCATTAGCATGAAGTGTTGTCATACTACCTTCATGACCTGTATTCATAGCTTGTAACATATCAAAAGCTTCTTTACCACGAACTTCTCCTACTATTATTCTATCAGGTCTCATACGTAAAGAATTTATAACCAAATCTCTAATAGTTATTGCTCCAGCACCTTCATAATTAGAACTTCTTGTCTCAAGAGAAATAACATGACTTTGTTCCAATTTTAATTCTGCAGCATCTTCTATAGTAATAATTCTCTCATCATTTCCAATAAATGATGACATAACATTTAATAATGTTGTTTTTCCACTACCAGTACCACCACATACTATAATATTCATTTTACTTTTAACACAGGCCTCAATAAATCTTGCCATATAAGGAGTCATTGTACCATTACGTAAAAAATCATCTATTGTAGCTAATTCTTTTTTAAACTTTCTTATAGTAAGAACAGGTCCATTTAAACTTAAAGGTTCTATTACAGCATTAAGTCTAGACCCATCACTAAGCCTTGCATCAACCATAGGATTTGCTGTATCAATTGTCCTACCTATTGGTTGAATTAATCGTTGTATAGTTCTTATAATATGATTTTCATTTATAAAGGAAACACTATCATCCCTTATAAGTTTTCCATCTAATTCTATATAAATTTCATTAATTCCATTTACCATAATTTCAGTAATATCAGGATCATCTAAAAGTTCAGTAATAGGTCCATATCCATTTATTTCATTGTCAATTAAATTATTTATATAACTTCTTTCTACAACACTTAAATCATAGCCTTCTAAAGTTTTATCTATCTCACTCTTAACATAATTAGATAAACTTAACTTATTATTAGTATTATTATCAATTAAATTTTGAATTATTTTATTCCTTAATTCATCAAGTAACACCTTATTAGTAAAAGTATCATAATCTGGTAAATCATTAAAATTGCTTTTATCTTCCACTACTTTAAATTCATCAACAAATGATTTAGACATATTAATCCCCCTTACTTTCCTTTAGTAAATTGCTTGCTATAAGCTCATATATCTTCATAGCCCTCGTATATTTTTTATATATCTTATTATCTAAAGTAAGTATCTTACCTTCAATTATATATTTATCAATATTTTTAATATAAAAATTACTTGGTATTATATAATTTATATTTTTATTTATTATATTTTTTATGTCATACTTATTATAATAATTTTTACCTTTATAATTAGATTCATTTAATATAATTTTGTAATTTGTTTTACCCATGTCACTCAATATTGATACCATAGTTTTCATATTTTTTAAATTCATAGAATCGTTATTTATTAAATATAAAATTTGATCACTATAGTCAAGTGCGAATAAATTAATATCAGTTAATATATGATTAGTATCTATTAGTATTACATCATACTTCATAGCAGCTTTATAAAAAATTACATCTAGTATTTTTCTACTTATTTTTCTAGCATACCTAGGATCCTTAGGAGCTGCCATAACGCTTATAAAATCATCATATTTTGTCACATAATTATCTAATGAATCAAATGTGTTATTATTCAAATCTTCAAATAAATTATAAATATCTAAATCATATTTAATATTTAAAGTTGCAGCTATATCTCCAGAATAAAAATCTAAATCAACTATTAAAACTCTCTTCTGCATTCTAGAATAAATACCAGCTAAAGATAGAATTGTTGTGGTTTTGCCTACTCCACCTTTTACTGATGTAACTGCAAATATTTTTGCTTTATTTAAAGCCATAAAATCACCCTTTTACTATTCTTTTATCATCTTTGTATCCTTTATATACAATCATTATATTTTGTTTGCTATCATTTAAACTATATTTATCTTTCATTATTTTTGTAACCGTTATTTCAACACTCGTAGGGCTATCAATAATTTCAATATTAGAATCCTTTACATTTTTACTTAACAATTCATAACTTTTATCATAAACAGAAGTATCATCCAAATTATCTAAATAATACTTCAACGTATTTTTAATACTATTATTAATTATTTTCTTTTCTAGTGATAGATACCCTAAATTAATAATCATACCAAGTATTATAAAAAGTGCTGGTATAAAAATTATAAAAAGTACTAAAACCTGACCTTTATTATCTTTTAACATATACGCTCCTATCTACATTAACATTATAACTATTACCTAAGATAGTACTAAGTATAGGAGAATATATCTTAATATCTTTACTTAAATTAATAGTTAAAAAATTATTTTCCTCTTTATAGTTAATTTTAATATCTTTATTATTTGTATAATCATTAATTTTAGAATATTCTTGCGTTTCATATAAATCAACCACAGTATCTAAATCATTTTCTAAAGAATATTTTTTAGTAAAAATATTTCCAAAATCAATAATAGATATTATAACTAACAAAAGAAGCGGTAAAATAATTATAAATTCTACTAATGCTTGTCCTTTATTATCTTTCATAATATCACACTCTATCATCATATATTATTATAACAAAAGAAAAAAAAAAAAGATAGATATATTCTATCTTTCTTACATATTTTTACATTTATTTTTTTATATATCATACAATAAATAAAATTTACATTCTTTTATAATGGTCATGATCTTCCTTATTCATCTCTACATTCAATGAATCCAAATATTTATTATACATCTCTTCTTCATAGGAATTAGGGGGAAACATCGGTTCCACATAATTATCATCCTCTTCATTCAAAAACATTAAAAGTTGTTCACCTTGAATAATATCAGAATTCTTCATAGTCCTTTTGCTTATATATTTATCTATTAAAATAGCAAGTTTCCTTAAATTGTTATAATTTAATTTATTTGATTTAGAATATGTATATTTTTTGTAAATATCTTTAAGAGCTTCATTTCTCATTATATAAGAATCATTATAAATATTGTCATTATAATAGTCATCAAGAAAAATAATTAAATCAGAAAGTGATTGATCCATATTTTTATAGATAACAGATTTATCGTTTTGTAACAATTTAATATATTCCTTTAAAAATTCAATATCCTTATTTACTAATTCCTTTATACAACATTCTAAATTATCATTTAAATATCTTTTTGTTCCTTTATATATAACTGGAGAACGAAATATCTTTTTATTCCAAGTATGAACAATTTCAACTTTTTTAGTCAAATCACTAGTATTAATTTTGTCTTTTTGAAAAAAATACTCTTTTAACTCCATTTCATTATTAAATTCAGATGTAAATTCATCTAATTTTTTTATATCTGTTAAATTTAAATCAATTATATTTATATTATTTCCTTTAGTGATTGCTATATTATATTTCATGTCACACCTACCTACTCTTATGTGAAGTTATTTCTTCTTCATATACATATTCATCAGCATTTATTAACCTTGAATTTAATTCATATTCAAGTAATGATATTTTTTTAAGTAATATTTTTAAATATTTTTCATCTAAATATTTTCTATATTTATATTCTACTATATTTTTATATCTTGTTAAATCATTTAATGCTTCTCTTAGAGTATCACCTGATGTACCATCATCCGATTCTATAAATTTGATTATTAATTTTAAGTATAAATCTAATTTTCTTTTTATTTTTTTCTTTAATACTTTCTCTATCATAGATGGTTTTATTACAACCATTTTATTTACTTTTATGCCATCATATTTCACATTATTTCTTGGTAAAAATCCAAATCCATTTAATTTATCATAATCAAAATATACGATTTCATTATTTAAATTATTCTTAATTATACAATAATGTGTTTTTTTCATAAAATCAGCTCTTTTCTAATAAATCTGGTCTTCTCTCTTTAGTTCTTTTTACCTGTTCTTCTCTTCTCCATTTATCTATATTAGCATGATGCCCTGATAATAATACATCAGGTACCTTCATACCTCTATATTCTGCTGGATGAGTATAAACGGGATAATCGAGTAAATCGTTATTAAATGAATCATTCTCATGAGATTCTTTTTCAATAACACCATCTATCAATCTAATAATACTATCACTTATTGCCATAGCTGGAATCTCTCCACCAGTAAGCACAAAGTCACCTATACTTATCTCAATATCAGCAAGTGTTCTTATTCTCTCGTCAAAACCTTCATAATGTCCACAAATAATTATTATATGTTTTTTAAGCGCTAAATCATAAGCCATCTTTTGATTATATTTAACCCCTTGTGGAGTCATAAGTATAACACAAGAATCTTCATCTTTAATAGCATCCACAGCATCAAATATCGGTTGTGGCATAAGTACCATACCTGCACCTCCACCATAACCATAATCATCTACTTTTTTATGAATATCTTTTGAATAATCTCTAATATTATATATATTTATTTCAACTTTATTTGAATCAATTGCTCGTTTTATAATTGATTCATTTATAAAACCACTAAACATATTTGGAAATAAAGTTAATATATCAATCTTCATTATCTAAACCTCTTATATATTCTATTTCTATTTTTGAATTACTTAAGTCAATATTTTTTACAAACTCATCTATATAAGGAACCATATGCTTTCTCTTACCATCTATAACTAATAGGTCATAATTATGTGTCTTTAATATATCAACTATTTTACCCTTATAGTTACCTTTATCAAAAACAGATAGCCCTATTAAATCTTCATCTAAAACACCTTTAAAATTATAATCGTTTCTATCTATAAAAACCTTACTATTTTTTAAACCAATAACATCTTCTATTTTATTTAACCCTTCAAAAGTTACCATATCATAAATCTTATGTATTCTATATGACTTAATAACATACTTTTTGTCATCTATATATAAACAATTGCCTATTTTAAATACATCACTTTTATATTTAAAATCACTTATTATTCTTACTTCACCTTTTATTCCATGAGTATTAACAAGTTTACCTATACATATTAAATTCATATCACACCTACTTATCTAACTCATACAAAATTATACTTGTGGCAACTCCCACATTTAAACTCTCACAATTACTATTCATATCTATATAAATAAATTCATCACACATATTTAACAAAGTGTCTTTAACACCTTTTCCTTCATTACCCATTATTATAGCAAATTTTTCACTCTTTTCAACATTTTTTAAGCTTTTTCCACCATTTACCTTTGTACCATATATTTTATAATTATTACTTTTTAATTCTTTTATTATATTTAATAAATCCATAACAACAATATTTATATGAAATAACATACCTTGTGTAGCTCTTATTACCTTAGGATTATACAAATCTACAGTATTCTTACTAAGTATTATAGTATCTATATTAAAAGCTACTGAACTTCTAATAATAGTACCTAAATTACCTGGATCTTGTATATCATCTAAAAGAAGTACTTTATTACCTATTTCACTTTCAGTTATTTTTTTACATATACCAATAACTTTAGGCGCACATTCTAATTGACTTATATATTTTAAAACATTATAAGTTACTATTGTTTTAGATATATCAATATTAATATCAGTATTTTCTTCCAATACAAGTTCTAATAAAAGTCCACTATTATAAGCCTCATAGACTAAGTGCTCCCCCTCAACTATAAATAAATTAGATTCATCTCTATATTTTTTTGTATATAGTTTTTTTATATTCTTAATTTTTTTATTTTCTATAGAAGTAATAATCATAATATCACCTCTTTAATTATAACATAAACTTACATATAAATAAAAGATAATCAGTTAAGATTATCTAAAAAATTAGTCCTTAGGTTGAAATATAAAAGATAAAATAAATGAAAATACAATAGCAGCTACAATACCTGAAGAAGTTAAATCAAACATACCCATAAACAACCCCATAACCCCAAAATTATTTACAGTATCCATAGCTCCATGTATTAACAAATGTCCAAAAGAAGTAATTGGTACAAGTGCTCCTCCACCTGCCCAAAGAACAAATTTATCATATATATTAAAAGTATCTAAAAATGATCCTATTATTACAAACATAGTAGTAATATGTCCTGGAGTTAATTTAGTATTATCTAAAATTATTTGACCTATAA
This sequence comes from Bacteroidaceae bacterium, assembly GCA_963616135.1. Taxonomy (GTDB): domain Bacteria; phylum Bacillota_I; class Bacilli_A; order RF39; family UBA660; genus UMGS1613. Next base: position 12,202 of record CAVEJT010000003.1, read on the forward strand.
GACATACTAAACCACAAAATATAAAAGAATTAAAATATATCATTTAGAAGCCTCCAAACTAATTGCATGAGCAATACTAGGTATTGATAAATGTTGATTACACATGGTTTGATTCATAAGAGCTCCTGTTGCGACTAATAATACTTTTTTTAACTTACCTTTTTTCATTTTATCTAATATATATGAATATGTAACAAGTGGAAGACATGCTATACCACTACCACCTTTATATACAGGTTGCTTATTTAAATCAAATATCATACATGCTGAATCATCATAGTTTTTTAAACTTATTTTATATTCTTCCTTGATGTATTCCTTTAGTATTTTTTTACCTATAAGACCTAAATCACCAGTTAAAACTAAATCATAATAATCAATAGTTCTTCCTGTATCTGACAGGTGATCACTTATTACCTTAGCAGCTGCTGGGGCCATAACAGCTCCCATGTTAAATACATCTGTAACACCCATATCACAAACAGTACCTAAAGTTGCAGACTCTACCTTTATACTTGAAGGAGTATTTGATAAAAAACAAGAAGCACATCCAGTAGTTGTAAAAGTTGTATAATCCTTTTTAGGGCCACCATACTCAACAGGATTCCTAAATTGTTTCTCAGCACCATTATTATGAGAAGAAGATGTAACGAGCGCTGTTGCTATTTGATTTGCCTCTATCATATTACTAGCAAGCATAAGACTAAGAGTACTAGAAGCACAAGCAGAATAAATACCAATTAAAGGAATATTAATTTTAGCACTTGCATAATTGGTTGCTACTATTTGATTTAATAAATCTGATCCTATATGTACATCTGCTTTATTTATATTTTTCATTTTACTAAATAGAATATTTACACTTTCACAAATGCAAGCACTTTCAGCTTGTTCCCAAGTTTTTTCATTAAAATATAAATCTTTATATGATTTATCAAAATATTTACTTAAAGGACCTTTTCCTTCATATGGTCCAGTAACGGTACTAACTTCATTTAGATATACATTATTATATTTAAAAGTCATATTAACCTCCCATCACAAGAATTCTTAAAAGTCCAAAAATATAAGAACTTACTACACCAAATATAATAACAGAACCAGCTATTTTAAACATATTAGCACCAAGTCCTGTTACAAGACCTTCTTTTCTATATTCTAAAGCCGCACTCATCATAGCATGAGCAAAACCTGTAATAGGCACTATTAAACCACATTTAGCAAAATTGACCCATTTATCAAAAAAACCTAAACAAGTTAAAAAACATCCTGCAAATACTAAAGTAATAATCATAAATACACTAGCATCCTTACTTGATAAATCAAAATAATATGAATAAGCATCAATCAAAAAATTACCAAGTACTCCCATAAGACCACCAATTAAGAATGCTATAATCGCATTTCTAAGTCTTGGTTCACTAGGTGTATATTTATCTACTATTTTTTTATACTTAGTTTTTTCCATAAAAAAATCCTCCCACTTTTATTATGGAAAGATTTTACATATATATTCATTATTCTAATTTAGATTTTAAAACTTCTATTACTGGACGCACACCAAAAAGATTAGGACTATCCACAAAATGCCATTGTAAGGTTGATTCATAAGTCACAGACCACGCAAGACTAGTAGATGAAGCACTAGAAGATGCACACCAATATCCATATATTTTTACATCCGAATTATTTAAACAGCCATGTATTGTACAATCTATACTTGTTCTATCATATAACCAACCATACTTACATCCATTTGTGTTACTCTCATTACATGTGTCACTTTGAGCATTAGTGTTTGCATCTAAATAATAAGCAAGAGTTGATGTTTTCTCATTCCATGATGTGTTTCCTGTTATTTTTGCGATTTCTTGTGCCGTTATTAATCTTGCTTTATACTCACTATAATCTACTGTATATTTTGCTTTACTTGTTTGTGCTGATTGATCCATTGTGTAATTTGATGGTGTCTCTGTTCCAATCCATGATGCTGTATCTGTTTTTAGTTGCTCTATTAATTCTTTTGGTCCTGATGTATTACTTTCACTTGAGTTCCATATTACTGTTGCTGTAGTATTATGATCCAATATTAAATTTATCTTATCTCCTCCATCATCATTAAATGCATAGAATTTCATACATCCACTCTTTACTCCTGTATTACTTTGTGTTTCTATATAGTCTGATGAAGAACAACTCTCTCCTGTATCTACATTAAAATATACTGGCGTTCCATTCAAATAAGGACAAATAGTATCTTGATACTTATAATTATACCTATTTGAACTATACGTTATAAATACAGAGCCATTCATATCTTCTTTCGTTAATGGATTTATTACTTTTTCTGTTTCTAAATACCCTTTATTTAAAAGTTCCGAAAGATTAACACAGCTTTCTTCAGAATTAAGAATCTCATTCATTCCCTCTTTTAAATAATAATTGCGTGCTGCTTCCTCTATAGTTTGTTTTTGTCTATCCAAAAGAGATGCTTTTGAATTCTTAACAACCTTACCAGTAATTACTACTGTAATAGTTGCTATAACTGCTAAAATTATTATAACTGCTAATAATTCTATTAAAGTGAAACCACTCGTTTTTTTATTCATACAATCCCTACTTTCTTAAACTATCATATTAATTATAAAATAAAATAAATATTTAGTCAACAAAAAACATCTAACAAATATTTCATATTAGATGTTTCATATACTTATTGGTATCCGTTCGGAGTACGATTTAGAATACAAAACTTAAAAAGCCCCAAAATAAAGGGCTTTATAATCTTATATGGTGTCCTGTTAGGGACTCGAACCCTAGACCCACTGATTAAGAGTCAGTTGCTCTACCAACTGAGCTAACAAGACAAAACAACTACTAATAAAGTATAACACAAATAATAAAAAAATGAAACACTTATTTCATTTTTTTATTACTTTTTGCATACTTTTCGTATAAGTATCTAATTTTTTTTCTTGATAATAACTTATTGTATCAAGTATTTGCATACTTTTTGCATACTTTTGTTTAAATAATTCTATTTCATCATCTGTTAACTTAAAAAGTGACAAAAAACGATTTATAGAGATAACACTGGAATTCATTATATGTTTTAATACTTCTTCTCTAGTAAAAATATGTTCAATTTTAATAGAAGAAGAAACATACATATCATAATATTCATAATATTCATCATCGTGTTTTAGATATTCATCATCAGTAGATACCAATGCAATTTTAACTTTATCGTTCATTGCATCTACATATCTTAAAGTATCTTCTAAATTTTTGCAAAAATGAAAACCATTTCCGTTATTTCCAAATTGTAGCTTCCCTTCAACACTATATTTTTTATTTTTTTCGAACTTAACACCATATCTATTTTCCATAGTGTTATTGAATGCTTTATAACCAACTATCACTAAAATCCCCCCATCTGTCACACAATCATAAAAAAGAAATATTAAAATTTAATCCTTATATTCAAATTCATAATCAAGAATTCGAATAGTATCTCCGTCTTTTATACCCATTTCTTTCAGTTTATCATCAATACCAAGTTTTCTTAATTTTTTAGAAAATCTTCTAAAAGCTTCTTCATTTGCAAACCATGTCATTCTTAATATTTTTTCTATTTCATCACCAGTTACCACAAAAGTATCTCCGTCTTTATATATTTTAAATGGTTGTTCACGCTTAAACTTATATAATACATGACTTTCAAACTTTTCTTCTTCATACAATGGTTGTTTTTCAATATTATCCAACATATCAGCTAATTTAATTAAAACCTCATCAATTCCTTTACCTGTTGCAGCACTTATTGGATATACATCCTGATTAATTTCTTTTTTAAATCTTTCTATATTTTTTTCTGAACCTTCTATATCCATTTTATTAGCTATTACTATTTGTGGTTTATCTAATATTTTTTTATTAAAATCACCTAACTCTTTGTTAATAATTTTATAATCTTCAACAGGATCTCTTCCTTCAAAACCACTCATATCAACAATATGAGCAATTACTCTAGTCCTTTCAATGTGTCTTAGAAATTTATCACCCAATCCCTCTCCAAGAGAAGCACCTTTTATAAGGCCAGGTAAATCTGCAACAACAAATGATCTATTATCTTTAGTTTTTACAACCCCTAAATTTGGAGTAAGAGTTGTAAAATGGTATGCTGCTATTTTGGGTTTTGCAGCACTTATCTTGCTAATGAAAGTACTCTTACCTACACTAGGAAGTCCCACTAAACCCACATCAGCTAATAATTTCAATTCAACCTTAACTTTCTTTTCCTCACCAGGCTCTCCATTTTCACAAAAAGCAGGAGCAGGATTGTTTTTTGTAGCAAAAGCAATATTTCCTCTACCGCCACGTCCACCATAAGCAGCAATTACTCTATCGCCGTTTTTAATTAAATCTCCAATAATCAAATTAGTATCAACATCAGTTATCACAGTACCAACAGGAACCTTTATAATTAAATCCTCAGCATTTTTTCCATTACAAGCTTTTCCTTCACCATGATTTCCTTGTTTAGCTTTATATATTTTTTTATATCGTAAATCAATCAAAGTATTTAATCCCTCATCAGCTTCAAAGACTATATTTCCACCATGTCCACCATTTCCACCAAATGGTCCACCCATTTCAACATATTTTTCTCGTCTAAAAGCCATGCATCCATTTCCACCACGACCAGCATTTAGTTCAATTACAACTTCATCTACAAACATAATATCACCTTTAATAATTATACAATAAAAGACTAAAAATTAATAGTCCTTTTAACAGTTTATTTCTTTTAAAACAACTTATAAATAAGAAAAAATAGCTATAATTATAACTATTTACTATCTTTATAATGACTTACAAAATTATAAGCATCCCTACACATATCATCTATATTTAAAGTAGCTTCCCAATGAAGTTTCTCTTTAGCATAACTAGGATCAGCATAACAAGCATCTATATCACCAGGTCTTCTATCCACAATTTGATACTTAACATCCACATTGTTTACCTTTTTAAAAGTTTCAACCAAATCAAGTACACTATACCCATTACCTGTACCTAAATTATAACAATCAACTCCAGAATCATTCAATACTTTTTCTATGGCTTTAATATGTCCACGAGCCAAATCAACAACATGTATATAATCCCTAACTCCAGTTCCATCTGGTGTATCATAATCATTTCCAAATACACTTAAAATTTCCAATTCTTTATTTGCAACCTTAACAATATAAGGCATTAAATTATTTGGTATATCATTAGGATTTTCACCAATTAAACCAGATTTATGAGCACCAATTGGGTTAAAATATCTAAGAATTGCAATAGACCAAGAATTATCTGATTTATATAAATCCTTCAATATACCTTCAATCATTAATTTTGTGGATCCATATGGATTAGTAGTTGATAATGGGAAATCTTCTCTTATTGGTAAACTTGCTGGTTTACCATAAACAGTCGCACTCGATGAAAAAACAAACCTCTTACAATTCTTTGATTTCATTACCTCTAATAAAGTAATAGTAGAATCTAAATTATTTCTATAATACATTAAAGGCATCTTAACAGATTCTCCAACAGCCTTGAACCCAGCAAAATGAATTACTGCATCAATATTATTTTCATCAAATATTTTATTTAATATATTTTTATCACAACAATCACCCTCATAGAATTTAAAATCTTTCTTTGTTATCTCTTTAATTTTATCTACAACATCTCTCTTTGAATTAGAAAAATTATCAATTATTATAACATTATAACCATTCTCTAATAACTCTACACAAGTATGACTTCCTATATAACCTGTACCACCTGTAACTAATATATTCATAAATACCTCCTATTTATATTATAAGTATACTATAAATAAAAAAAAAAGTACATAAAAAGATTTAACTTTAATAAAATTAAATCTTTAACTTATTCAAATCTTTAATAAATTTATTATTTTTTCAATACTAAACTAGGTGTATTAGATAATTTATCTAAATCTAATATATAAGGACTATCAGAAGACATCTCTCTTAAAAACATTTGTGTTTTACATTCCTTTATAGTAAGTGCGACATCCTTTAAATAATTGAATTTTTCTATTAAACCATTTGAATTTTGTTCCTGTCCATTATTACTAGAAAATTTATCAATTAACTTCAAAATTCTAAAATCAACAGACTTCAACTTATCAATTGATACACTACTAGATATAAATTCATTACCATAGTTTAATGCTGATCTACGTGCTTTAATATCACTAGATACAATAAAATCAACCCAAAATGGATCAAAAGGATCATACTCAAACTCATCAGCATATAAGTCATCCAATCCCACTACTGACAATGAAACCATGTCAATTCCATTAATATGAGAATCAGTATCACTCATTTTATTTAATATTTCTTCAGAATAATTTTTCAAGCCCAATTTAACTATATCTGACATTGAAAGTATACCGTGCTTACAAATAGAAGCGGCATCTCTATAACTAGCATTATGATGATATCTAGCATTTGATATTTCATCACTTTTTATTTTTACATCATTTATAATATCTCTTATATACTCTAAAACATATTTTTCTTCTAATAAAACTTTATTCATACCCAACCCCTCCAAAATTAGTGTTATTCTAACACAAATTCTTTAAAAGGTCAAATTATAAAAATTTTTTTAAATCTTCAACATATTTTTCTTGCTTTTTTACAAATTTATCAATTATATCTTCAACATCTTTATTGATTTCTTTTTTATTTAAAATTCTTCTTCCTTCTATTATTCCCATATTAGTTCCTTGAAGCAACAATTCGGCAATATTAGAATTACTATGATCAGTCATAGTTTTCATATTTATACCACTCCAAGTCATTACCTTATTCATAACACTAGTTTCATGAGGAGTATCATCACTATTATATTTATCATAAATATTAGTTATATCATCCTTTATACTTTGATAGAACTCATACTGCTTTTCCAATAAAGATTTAAATTTACTATCTTCAACTTTATCAAGTATATCATCTATAGCATCCATCCCCATACATGCTCCCTTATTAATTTCATCTAATGCATTAATATTTTCTTTCATTTTATCACCCATTTAATTATGGTAGAATTCTTAAAAAATATACAAAAAAAACTAACAAAAGTTAGTAATCAAATAAAATTATGGTGCTGAAAGAGGGATTCAAACCCCCGACCTGCTCTTTACGAGGGAGCTGCTCTATCAACTGAGCTATTTCAGCACATATGGTTACCCCAGTAGGATTCGAACCTACGCATAATGGAGTCAGAGTCCACCGCCTTACCGCTTGGCTATGGGGCAATATCCATAATTAAATTATACTATGTAAAGTATAATTATTCAACCTCTTTTAACACCTTTTTAAATTTTTAACATATCTTTCATTTAATATTTCAAACATTATATCCCCAATACTGTACCACTTTATTTGAACCCAATTCCTCCTATATTCGGTTTTAGGATTATAATCTAATATTCTACTTAAAGGTTGGAATATTAAACAAGAAAAATGAATCGAACTCGATTTAAAATTAATCTTATTCAAAATATACTTATAAAGTTCATCTCGAGTTACATAAAAAAAATCATCTGGAGTACCGCAAATTAAAACATCTACAACAGAATAATCCTCATTTGTTCCTTGTAATAAAAATCTATTAATACATTTATTAATAACACACTCATCATTTATAAATGTATTAATCCTATCTATTGATTTCTTATTATTAATTTTATATTCCTCAACACCAATTCTTTTTAATCCAGTGCCATCTATCGTACCATCTGCATACTGATATTTTAAAATTTCATATATAATTTCTTTTTTTATACCTATACTGTATAAAAAGTTACTAAAACTAGAAACTTTTTCACTATGAATAGAATTTCTATAACCTAATTTTAAACTAATGTTTTTAACACTATTATTAATTGAAATAGAAATATCCGTCTTTTCATAATTATTACCCTTCTTACACTTTACAACAGATTCTCCAGCTATATTTGGAAATAATGAATAAATCATATCTTGAAGTAAAAAATCAAGATCATTTACTCTTTTATTATTTAATTTAGAAATAAAATCTAATTCATTTTTTATACCTTTATTATAAATAATTTCACCTCCTATATATATCATTACATTTTTATCTTAAAAATCCTTTTTTATTTTTAAATTTTTGTAATATTTTTGAATTTTTTTATAAAATAAGCACAAGGTCGTTCAAATAACTGATAGCTTAACACTTTCTTTCACAAAAAAACCACTAACAATAGTGGTTTACAATACTTAAATGGTGACCGGTACGGGATTCGGACCCGTGAATGCATGCGTGAAAGGCATGTGTGTTAAGCCGCTTCACCAACCGGCCATATTCAAATAAGATGGTGGGCCTGGATGGACTTGAACCATCGACCTTGCGCTTATCAGACGCACGCTCTAACCAGCTGAGCTACAAGCCCATCAAAAGATATGACTATATAAGTATATCCTACTTTTTCATTTTTGACAATACTTTTTTTGAAATTTTTGAATTTTTTTATAAAGAAATAATGTCAGACAAAAAAAAAAGAACAATTATTTGTTCTTTAAAGACTTAAAAATCTTACCCCACATATTACTCGAAGAATAATTTAAAATCCCAACTTTATATATCCTCAAACCATATTTGATTAAAACAAGTACAGTAAATAACATCAATATATTAGAAACAATTATTTCAAATAAACCGATTTGCCCCATTACAAGTAAAGACGGAGATAACACAGAAGAAATAAAAGGAACAAAAGATAATACCTTTATAAATATTGATCCTTTAAACAATCCTGCCATAATTGATAAATAATATCCTAACAATAAAACAACAACAATTGGTATTTGCACCTGTTGATAATCTTCACTATTAGTTGTCATAGATGCTAAAATACCAGATACAAGAGAATAACCAATAAGAGTTAACACCAACAAAATAATAGAAAAAACTAATACAATCGCAAACTTATCAGCAAATATACTATCCTTAAGAGTATTAATTGCCCCTACTATCTCATTAGTTATACCATTAACTATAGAATTACCCCCAATATATTTTCTTAATAATATTCCAACGTAACTATATAATATCAACAAAATAGCTTGAAAAAATATAAATAAATTATTTGCTATAACCTTAGCCATAAAATGAGTTTTAGGAGATACATTAGAAATAATTATTTCCATACTCTTAGTAGATTTCTCATCATTAACTTCAGAACCTATCATTTGAACTAAAAATATAGTCAACATAAAAAATGGTAAAATAATAATAGGAAATACGCTTTTCATAATCATTTCTACATTTTCTTCTTCATTAGTAATACTTTCATCCAAAATTTCTCTTTCAATAGAAACTCCTTCTGTTATCTTCGCAAGTTCATCACTTGATAAATCAAGTTTAGATAAATTATACATATCACAAGAGGATTTAATCGCACCACTAATCAATTGATAATCATAAGAATCAATACTAGATAACGAAACAAATTTTGTTTTTAAATCACCATATTCATCAAAATACAAATAAATCATATATGAACTTTTTTCAGTATTTAAAATTTTATCCTTTAACTCATCATACGATTCATCAGCTTTAACAACATCATAAGCCTCATTATCTTCGCCATAAAAAGTAGTCTCATAATAATTTAAATTTTCTTTAAAGCTATCAAATAAAACCTTAGTATCATCAACCACATAAATTTTTGTTTTTGAATCAAAATCTCCTCCAAAAAATGTAACAATACTATCAATATTAATAATTCCAATAAGTATAACAGCAATAACTAAATTAGAAATTAAAAACCATTTAGATTTTACTTTTTTCTTTATACTAGTGTTAATTAGAAAATTTAATTTACTTCTCATAAGACTCCCCTACTTTCGAAATAAAAATTTCATTTAAACTTGGTTCTTCAACTACAAATTTCATAACATTATTACATTTTGCTACAAGCTTAAAAACATCACTTGCAATATCAATACTTGAGACCCTTACCTCATATCCATCTAATTTTGATTCAACACTCTCAACACCCTTTATATTTTTAAGCTTATTAACATCTATGTCTGCTTCTATAATAATATTTTTCTTTCTATACTTTTCCTTTATATCTTTGATATTTCCTTTTAATACCGTTTTTCCACCTACTAAAATAACTAATTTTTTGCAAAATAATTCAACATGCTCCATTCTATGAGAAGAAAAAATTATAATACTACCTTGCCTAGATAATTCAAGAATCTCACATTTAAACAATTCTATATTAAATGGATCTAATCCAGAAAACGGTTCATCTAAAATTAAAAGTTTTGGCTTATTTAAAATTGCCATTATAAATTGTATTTTTTGTTGATTACCTTTTGATAACTCCTTTATTTTTTTATTCTTATATTCACTTATACCAAACTTATCTAGCAAATTATCCAAACGCTCAATAATCGCTTTATCACTCATACCCTTTAAAGCACCATAATATATTGCTTGTTCAATAACAGTTAATTTAGTAAGTAAACTTCTTTCTTCAGTTAAAAAACCAATATTATCAGTTACACTATAATCTATATTTTTTCCATTCAAAGTAATATTACCACTTGATTTATCAAGTAGACCCATAATCATCCTAAAAGTAGTAGTTTTACCTGCTCCATTTACACCAAGAAGGCCAAAAATTTCGCCTTCCTTAACCTCAAAAGATAAATCATCAACAGCCTTAAAACTGCCATAATACTTTGTTACGTGTTCAACCTTTAACACACTATCACTCCTAAAAAAGTTTGACTATATCACTATAAGTGATTGCCACCATCAAAATCATAAGTAAAATAAATCCAATACTATGAATAGTATTCTCCACTTTAGGATCAACCTTGCTACCCTTTATCTTTTCAATTATAATAAACAACACATGTCCACCATCAAAGGCAGGTAAAGGTAATAAATTTATAAACCCCACATTTATACATATCAAACACAATAAAGATATAATATTTTTAAATCCATATTTAGAATAAATACTTACAACATTAAAAATTCCAACAGGACCTGATAACATACTTAAACTAATCTTTCCAGTAATCAAATAAAAAACTGTAAAAATCATTTGTTCAATAGTACTAAAGAACTTAGTAAAAGCATATTTAACAGCTGTAAAAAATCCCTTTGATTCTTTACCTTTAATATAAAAGCCATAACTATATCCTAAAGACTCATCATCTGATTTATCACTAACCTCAACATTAACTAAACTTTTCTTACCATTTTCTGATTCAACTTCCATCTTAAACTTATCATCATCTATTTCATCTAACTTATTTAATAAATCTAAATAACTAGAAACTTTATTACCATTTATACTAAGAATCTTATCGCCTTTACTTAATCCTTTTAAAGAACTTTCCAAAACAGTTAAATCAGAAATAGAAAACCCATAATCTTTACCATATAACAAATTAGATTTCCCAACCTTAATAGGGGTTACATCAACTTCATTTCTCTTACCCTTAGAATCCTTCACAGTCATAGTAAAATCTTTATCTCCTACTATAGTCATTTCTAAAGCTAATTTATCGTAATTATTTACAAAATGAGAATTGATTGCTACTATCTTATCACCATCATTTAATCCTTTAATCGTACTACCATTAATATAAACATTATTTAGAGATATTTTACTAAATAATCCTACAAAAAACAATAAAACAATAGAAAGCAAGAAATTCATCATAACCCCTGCTACCATAATCATAAATCTTTGAAAAGCAGGTTTGTTATTTAATCTCTTATCTTCTGGAATAGACTCGTCTTCATCTATTTCTTCACCCGCCATTTGAACAAATCCACCTATTGGAAACAATCTTATACAATAATCAGTTTCATCATTTTTTCTATTAAACTTAAATAACCTAGGACCCATACCTAAAGAAAATTCATATACATGAACTCCAAACTTTTTAGCAAACATAAAATGTCCCAATTCATGTATAAATACAGTCACTCCTAAAATTAATACAAAATAAACTATTGTCATCAAATCACCTTTCATAATAAATTCATAAAAAATGTAAATGTTATCATTACAAAAATTATGCTGTCAAATCTATCCAAAACTCCACCATGTCCTGGCATTATATTTGAAAAATCTTTTACTTTATAAGTTCGTTTTATAGCTGAAAAGAATAAATCGCCTAATTGCCCTATTAAACTTAATAACAAAACCACAAAAGCAACAGCAAAAATAGAAGCATTCGTGTTTATTACAGTTAAATAATAAACAGTACAAACAAAAGTGCCTACTACACTACCAATTATTGTTCCTTCCCAAGTTTTATTAGGAGAAATAACTTTTAATAATTTAGTCTTACCAATAAGTCTTCCACCAAAATAAGCATAAGAATCAGTAATTATTGTTATCAAAAATAAAAATATAATCAAATCTAATCCTTTAGATCTATACATATAAAATAGTGACATAGAACACCCTAAAAACAACACACCACCAAGCATATAAAAAGCATCTTTTATACTATAAATCTTTTCATTATGATAAAATATAACAGGAGATAAAATAAATAAAAATAACCCTGACACAATTCTATAATCAATTAAAAAATTTAAATCACTATTTAAAGTATTACCAAAATATAAAAGTGTAATAGCAATATAAGAAATTAACCTAATAAAATCTGGTATCTTTCTAGTATCCTGTCTTACCTTCATAAACTCCCTTAACCCTAAAAGAGTTAAAATATAAAATGCAGCATTAAAAACCCTACCACCAACAATAAAAATAGGTATAAAAATCATAAATGCTACAATAGCACTAATTACTCTTTGCTTCATATTATCCTCCAAGTCTATAATATAATTATAATATATAAACAAAATTATTACAACAAATATAAGAAAAAAAATTGGATTACTCCAATTTTATAATGAATCAATATTAATTCTAACTCTACCCAATTTCTTAGTATAAGCTGCAGCTTGAACTATAGTACGAATTGAGTTAGCAATACTTCCACCTTTTCCAATAATAGCACTCATATAATCATTAGGTACTAAAATTTGAATAACAGTATCACCTTCAGCATCTATTTTTTTTACACTAATATCTTCTACCTCAGGTAATAATTCTTTCACTAAAAACTCTGTTAAACTAACTAATTCCATAATTATTTACCAGCCTTTTCAGTTTTTTTAGCTTTCTTAGCCATTTTAGCCTCATGGAACTCTTTAAGTATTCCTTCTTTACTTAAAAGATCTCTAACTGTATCAGTTGGCATAGCTCCATCATTTAACCATTTCAAAGCTAAATCTTTATCTACTTTTACTACAGCTGGAGTTTCTATTGGATTATAGTATCCAATTTCTTCTATAAATCTACCATCTCTAGGAAATCTAGAATCTGCAACAACTATACGATAAAAAGGTCTTTTTTTAGCTCCCATTCTCTTTAATCTCATTTTAACTGCCATAAAGCACCTCCATTCACTAAATACATTTTAGCAAATAATTATATAGTTGTCAACCTATTTTAGTTAACTTAATAAAAAAGTACATTAGTACTATTTTATAAAATCATCTTTAACTTTATCTATTTCCTCTTCATCCTTAGAAGTTAGTTCATCATCTAACTCATCCCATGGCTCTTCATCTTCTTCAATAGCTATTTTAACCTTAGTTTCTCCAACAACTTCAACACCTAATTCCTTTTCGATATCAAAAGTTATATTCTTGCCATTAATATTTACCCCTGAGCAACTTGGTTGTTTTAAAGTTTGAACAATTATATCAGTATCACTAGATAAATCTGCACTTTCCCTTAATCTTACATTAAATAAATCATTATAAGAGATATTTTTATTTACAACAGTAGTTTTAGAATCATTATCATATGAATACCATATATTAACATCATAAGAACCACTAACACCTATCTTATCATTAGTCTTATATCCCTTAAATTTATGGTTAATTACCCAACACCCTAAAATTGTTGTAGGTGTATTATCTACTGATATACTATAGTTATCTTTAAAAAATTTCTTACCCTTACCAATAATTGCTTTAGTAACTATTTCCTTATATAATGACATATTATCACTCCTCAATTTAATATATGAAAGAAAAACTAAAAAATGCAAAAAAAAGCACACAACCGTGCCTTTTTAAAAATATATTAATTTAAATAATTATTTTGATCAAATGTATTATCTTGAGCTTCTACATCATCTTGAGTAAAAGTACTATTATTATTAAAATATGTAGCAAAATCCATTGTTGTATATAGTACATCACTAGGAATATTAACAGTTGTACTACCTAAATCAATAAATTCCATACTTAATACTGCCTTTGATACAGAATCATCATCTATATATTTAGATAAATCAATTGATATTTTTTGCAATTCATTTGATTTATTAATATAAAAATCAATATTAATACCTTTTTCTAAAATATCACTATAACTTGAATCTTTAACTAAACTATCTATATCTTCTTTTTCAGTATCACTTAATTCTGAATCAATCTTACTCATAAGAGAATTATCTATAATAAGTTGATAATGTCTAACACCATTCGATTCATCAATATATTTAAAACTTTCAGAATCTAATACATCAGATGCATCAAAAGAATCAAAATCTAAATCATCGTCTTCATCTTTAAAATCAGATAAATTAATCATATAATATAACCAAGTATCTGTATCAGATTTAGTAAACCCTAATAAATCAACTAAACTAGATTTTGCATATAAAGTAATATCATCCTTATTTCCTTTTGCATACACACTCATTTCGTCAAAGAAAACAGATTTATTTAATTTTGCTTCAAAATTATACTCATCTCCTGATTTTGCATATTTAAAGTCAGCTGATAAATTAATAGAATCTGCTTGTGCACTTTCAATCAAAGCACTAAGTCTAATAGTTCCACTTTCTTTTCCTTTTGAAATATAATTATTAACAGCCTTATTTAAAACAGAAACAGTATTTTTATTTTTATTGCCAAAAACTAATAATACTATCAAAGTACTTACAACTAAAAGAGCTGCAACACCAATTATAATTCCAATAACCATATTATTTTTCTTTTTAGTTGGTTCCTTTGGGCTATTAGGTTCTACTGGTGGAATTGGATTTACACCAGCAACAGGTGAGTTCACTGTACTCTGTATATTTGAATTAACTGGGCCAGTTCCATTATTTTCAAATACATTTTGAACAACTGGCACATCTTGCGTATTATTTATAGTTGGATTCAAATTAGTATTATTAGTCATTCCCACACTATTTAAATTATTATCATTATTAATATTATTAGAAATAGTTCCATTAACATTTTCCATAGGTACTGGATTCACTTGTTGATTAATTTGATTTATTGAATTTTCATTAGGAACAATACCCTCACTACTATTACTTGTCTGATTTAACGTAGAACTACTATCTACTGTAGGCACATTCATACCCACATTATTTGGTACTGTATTATTTACAGCATTTTCCACCATACCAGCACCACTTGGAACTGGATTTACATCATTTGATACTTTATTGCCACAATACCCACAAAATAATGATTTGTCATCTATTGTCGCACCACATTTATTACATATCATCCTATCACTCCTCTATTATATATTAAATTATATCATAAAAATGCAAAAAAAAGTATAACTTTTTATACTTTTATTCATTTTCTTTAATTTTCTATCTCACCATCAAGACTCCAAGTTTTAACACCCGTAATTTTTACATTGACAATTTTACCTAACATGTTAGGATCAGCCTCTACATTCACAAGCTTCATAGTATCAGTATATCCCATAAGTTTACCTTCTTTTTCACTTAATCCCTCTAACAATACTGGTACAACACAATTTAAATACTTTTGATTAGCTTCATTCGCATACTTGTTTACTATATCATTTAACTTATATAATCTTTGATTTTTTTCTTCTTCTGTTAATTTGTTTTCCATACGTGCAGCTGGAGTTCCTTCACGAGGTGAATATATAAAAGTAAATGCTGAATCAAATTTACAAGTATTTACTACATCAAGGGTATCATTAAAATCTTTTTCATCTTCTCCTGGAAAAGCAACAATTATATCAGTTGTTATTGAACAATTTGGTATCTTATTTTTTATTTTATTAAACAACTCAATATATTGCTCTTTAGTATACCTTCTACCCATAAGTTTTAATATCTTATCACTACCAGATTGAAGTGGAAGATGTATATATGGCATTATATTATCATATTTAGCTATAATATTTATCATTTTATCATCAAAATCCCATGGATGTGATGTAACAAATCTAATTCTCTCTATCCCTGTTAGGGCTGTATCTTCTAGTAAATCACCCATAGTATATTCAATACCCAAATCTTTACCATATGCATTAACATTTTGTCCTAATAAAGTAACTTCCTTATAACCATCCTTAACTAATTCTTTTATTTCTTTTAAAATATCTTCTGGTAATCTTGAACGTTGTTTACCTCTAGTATATGGAACAATACAATAAGTACAAAACTTATCACAACCATACATAATATTAACCCAAGCCTTATACTTAGAATCTCTCTTAACAGGGATATTTTCATAAACATCCCCTTCTATACTAAGAACATCAATTTCTTGAGTTTTATTCTCCATTGATTCCTTTAATATATTTGGAAGCTTATGTAGATTATGGGTACCAAAAACAATATCAACCCATGAATATTTACTCTTAATACTGTCTACTACATTTTCTTCTTGAGCCATACATCCGCATATACCACATATAATATTAGGTTTTTCTTCTTTTAAATGTTTAACACGTCCCAAAAAGCCAAACATTTTATTATGTGCATTTTCCCTTATCGCACAAGTATTTAAAATAATTATATCAGCATCCTCAAATATATCAGTACAAATAAATCCCATATCTTCAAGCATAGCAGCTAATACCTCACTATCATGAACATTCATTTGACATCCATAAGTTTTTAAAAAATACTTTTTACCTTTACCTAAACATTTCATATTTTCTGGTACTTTATAATCATTTCTAATAATTTTAACTTCTTTTTTTGTTCTATTTTTTGCTTCTTTTAAATTTGGTAAATTCAAACATACCACTTCCTTCGTATAAAATAATAACACATTTTATTATTTTAGGCAATAAAATTTAATTCATTTTTAAGTACATAATAGCTTATATTATATTGGTGATAAAATGTTCTATAATAACGAAATACTTAGGATTGCTAGAATATTAGGAATTGATTTTACTAAATTTAGTTTTGAAGATTTTAAAGAAGGAATAAATGTTGAATTAGAGCATGGATTAATTAATCCTATTACTAACGTGACAAACAACGATTTACTTAAAACAGCTAAAATTGCTCTTGCTCATTTAAATGAATTTCCAAATTATTATAATAAAAATTATGGAATAAAAGTATTTGAAGAATTTTTAAAAAAGAAAAAATAAAGTAACTTCACTTTATTTTTATCTAATTTATTTATAATTTTCCATTTTACTAACTACATTCTTAATATTATCTACTCCAAAAGGTTTATTTAACAAATCTACAATTTCATAAGTAAAAGCTTTATCAATAGTCTCCTTAGAATCATCTCCACTTATTATAGATACAGGAATTCTTTTAAACAAATTATTATTTTTAAAATAATTTAACACATAAAATCCGTCAGTACCTGGCATATTTAAATCAAGTAATAGTCCTACTATTTCTCTATCTTTATCCTGTACAATTAAATCAGTTGCTTCCCTACCATTACTAGCTTTTAAAACTTCATAATCTTCAGCAAGAGCCTTAGCTATAATATTTTTTATAATTTCTGAATCATCTGCTACTAATATCTTTTTCATTATTACTCTCCTTTATATAATTCTTGACAATTTTAATAATTCTATTTAATTCATTCATCAAACTATCATAATTATTTTTTATATACTCTATATTATCTTCCTTACTTTTAATCTCGTGATTATATGAAAGTTGTGCTAACTTTTTGAACCCTAAATACTTACTATCACTTTTTAATGCATGAACAAGTATAGCATAATTCTTAGTATCAGAAGACTCCATATATTCTTTCATTTTAGGTATTCTAGTTTCACACTCATTTAGAAAATCTTTTAATGTAACATTGTACATATCTATATCTCCTAAAAGTTCTATAGAACCTTTAACATCTATTCCTTTATCTTCTAAATATGTAGTATCATATACTATTTTATTTTTACTTTGAGATATATCAGTTTTAACATCTACTTTTAAATATTTTACAAGTATTTTATTCAATGTATGTTTATCTATAGGTTTTGATAAATACTCATTAAATCCTACTTCTATATATTTATTAGCTTTACCATTAATCGCATCTGCTGTTAAAGCTACTACTGGTATATTAAACCCATCCAATTCTTTTAATTTCTTTAAAGTTTCAACTCCACCCATTTTAGGCATCATTATATCTAAAAAAATTATATCATAAGTAACATTACTTTTTATTTTATCTAATAATTCAAATCCACTACCTAATGTTTCTATATCAGTATTATATTCACCAAACAATCTTTTAGCAACCTTCAAATTTAATGCATTATCATCTACTACAACTATTTTATTTTTACTTAAATCTAATACTTCTTCATGTTCTTCTTCTTTTTCTAACTTAGTATTTCTTATTTCTTGGGATAAATAAATAATAAAGGTAGAACCTTCTCCATAAGTACTATTGACTATTATCTTTCCACCCATCATTTCAACTAATCTTTTAGTAATTGCAAGTCCTAGTCCAGTACCTTCTATTGTAGTATTTTTATCCTCATCAAGTCTTTGAAACTTATCAAACAACTTATCCATTTGTTCTTTTTTTATTCCTCTACCCGTATCTTTTATAGTTATAATAAGATTACTTTTCATGTTTTCATTAACACACTTAACATCAAAATCTATATATCCTTGCTTAGTATACTTTGCAGCATTAGTTAAAATATTAGTTATAACTTGCTTTACTTTACCTGCATCACCATATAAAACAGGAGGAATATCAGGAGCAAAATTACATCTAAGTTCAATAGGTTTTTCTTCAATACGAGGCAATATAAGTTTAGATAAATTTTCGAGAATTTCACTTAAATTATATTCAGTATTAACAATCTCCATTTTATCTGCTTCTATCTTGCTTATATCTAGTATTCCATTTACTATTTCAAGTAAATTTTTAGAAGCCATTATTATATCTTTAGCATCTTCCTTAGCTTCATCTAATGTTTTAGCAGTATCAATACATTCACTAAACCCAACTATAGCATTTAAAGGTGTTCTTATTTCATGAGACATACTACTTAAAAAATCTGTTTTAGCACGGTTGGCTTTCTCTGCTTGATCTTTAGCAAGTTCTAATTGGTTTAACATTTTTAAATCAGGATTTTCAATTGTAAAATACATAATAGTACATATAAAAGTTTCTATATAAGTTAATAGCAAAATTTGTGGATAGAAAAATTGAACAAACATAGCTACACCACCCACTACCAAGAAAGCAAAAACTGGAATAAATTTTGTATCTTTTATTTTTTTGAAATTCTTAAATAAATAAAATACTATAAATGTAATAGCAATGGTTGAAACCAAATATGTAAAATATACACTAGGTCCTGCTGTATATCTAATTAAAAAATCTTTTGTTACAACTAAATTAATATCTAAAGCAGCAAGAATAATTGTAATTAAAACATAATAAACGGTAAACATAACCATTCTTTTTTTTATAATTTTATTGTCATTTTTAATCATACTAAAAACATAGTATGCAAACGTTGAAATCCATAAAATAAGATAAAATAAATATGATTTATATATTAATTTACTTATAATAGGAAATTCATTATATATATTAGAAGCTGGCGTACATAACAGTTCAATAATTAAACCGAAAAAATTCGATATTAAAAGCATTTCATATATCTTGGTTTCTTTATTTTTTACATGTCCCTTTTTATAAAATAATATTAACAATAATACACTAAAAGGAATAGCACATATTGGAAAAAATATTCCAGTCCCCACACAATCATCTCTTTTCTTTACTATTATACTATAATCAGTATAACACAAAAAAAAGAATAAGTGAATTATTCTTTTACTATTTTTTTTACTTTACTTATATCTTTAGATTTTTGTTGTGCCAATTGTTCTAATTTTGTGTAATCAACCTTTTCAGTACCACTACGACGTGGAAGAGAATCAACAAATTCTATATAAGTTGGTATTTCATACCATTTTAATTGCTCATACTCACCTGAAAAATTACGTATTGGTTGATTAAATAAATCAATTAATTTTTCTTTTGTTTCAGATTTATCAAGTGAATTATCCTTAAGAACAATATAAGCTTTATTGACGTATAACATGTCATCATCTGGCACTTTAACAACTGCACAATCATTTACAAAATCAATATTCGAAATAATTGATTGAACATGGTCACAATAAACTTTATTTAAAGTTGAAATTATATAAAATCTAGAATCTCTACCAGTTAGAGTAAAATAACCATCTTTATCAATAAATCCAATTGTTCCTGTTTTAAAAAACTCTTTACCATTTTTTTCAAACTTAGCTTTTTTTGTAAATTCTGGGTTTTTATAATACTCTTTAAAAACATGTTTTCCTGAAACACATAACAATCCCTCTTCATTATATTTTTTTTCTTCAAGAGTATCAGGATCAACTATTATAGCTTCAGTTCCAACAAGCACTTTTCCAGCTGTTTCCGGTCTAATTTTTATTCCGGTTGGATTTGTACCACAACTTACTGTTTCTGCATTTCCAGATCCGTTTCCAATTTCAACATTATTTGCGCCATGCTTTTTAAAAAACTCTTTACCTCTGGCTGAATGATTTGGTGTTAAAAAATCTCCACCTGATATATATGTTGTTATAGATGACAAATCTTGCCCTGGATTAACATTTTTCATTATAAGATCTAATAGTGCTGGGCTTCCAAAAATTATATTTGGTTTTTTATTTAAATAATAACAAATTGTATCTTTTGAAATATTTGGAGCCAAAATTGCTGTTTTATTACTCATCAATGTCATTAATGTAGAAGTAGCAAAACCATATGGATAAGAGAATGGAACACAAACCAATGATCTATTTCCAATTAGAGATTTAGATTTACTAGAATTTTTTAAATATGTCGCTGCAGCTATAATATTTTCATTAGTTAAAACTACAGATTTTGGTTTTCCAGTAGAACCACTAGTAAACAAAATTAAAGAATCACTTTTGCCTGAATTATGTGGCATTCCTTTTTTTTGATATTTTGATATATCTTTTAATGAATTGAAATCAAGAAAATAATCACTAGTTATTTTAACTTGAGTAGATTTTGATAACAAATTATTTGTTTGATTCTTTGATAAAGTTATTATATGGTTAATATTTGTATTATTTTTTATTTTAATATTTTCATCCAGAGATTTATTATAATTAATAAATACTGGTGATTCAAATAAATTTAAATACTCCTCTATTTCCTCTTGAGGAGCAGCATAATTAAGAAAAGTCGTTATTGCTCCTATACGATTACAGGCTAAAAAAACTGCTACTGCTTGATAAAGATTAGGCATTGAAACAGATACTATTTGTCCTTTTTTTACCCCTAATTCGCGTAACGCTTTAGAAATTATAATAGCATCATCAAAAAGTTCCTTATAATTAGCAGATAAATCTAAACAATCAATAGCTTCATTTCGTTTATAAAATAGATTTAATGAATAAATTGCATTATACACACTAACATTTGGTATCATAGGTTTCTTTTCAAAATAATTATATCCCACATTTTGTGGTTTATCAATACTAGGATATCCTGTTAATTCTTTTTTACTCATATTTTTCCCCCCTTAAAAGTAATAAATTTTACATATTTATTTTAACACATATTACATCCAAACTGCAACATACATAAAATAAAAACTTATAAATAAGTATATAACTTTATCTATAAGTTAAGTCAAATTAAGTATTAGTTATATATACTTAAACTTAATTATATAAATAATTAAGTATGAAATATAATAATACTTATTTATTATAAATCAAGTTTTTTGTTTGAAAATGTCATATTTATGTCTGAAACTGTACTAATAGTCCCATTTTAAATAAATTTTACTATAAATTTAAATTTTTTATTACATCTTCTCTTACTTCTTTTGATAATTTTCCGTTGTTTTCATCATCTGTTATCATAATTCCATCTTCTACATATGCAGTCTCACCTTCTAATAACATATCTAAGGCATATTTATTAAGTGAAATATTTATAAAATCTTTTAAATCTTTTTTCTCTATCCATTTAACTACATGTTTTGCATCTTCTTCTTTTGTTATCTTATCACACTTATCTGTATTTAAATGTCCAAATACAATATCTAAATATGCATATCTATTAACACCTTTATACCCTGCATAAAAATGGTTTACTACTTTAAAATTGCTGATAAAATCTATTGTAACATCAGAATATCCTGTTTCTTCATATATCTCTCTTATAGCTGCTTCACGAGCGGTTTCTCCTTCTTCTATCCCTCCCATTACAAAGCTTTTACAATTTCTCCCTTTAGCATCTTCACATAAATAAGTATCGTTTTCATTATTTTTTATAACAGCAACCACACTATATCTTACTTGAGTTTTAATATCTTCTCTTGGTGATTCTTCACCTTCTCCATAAAAGTAAGGCGCAACTACTTGCTTTAATTTCAAATTATTGTCTTTAGCATATTCATAATCCTTTTGATTATGTGATGGTATAAAAAATCTATTTTGTTTTTCATTCATATTTATTATATTTAATTTATCCCCTGTTAATGGATTTATTCCATATAAACTGTCATCAATATCACTACTGACAATACCTGTTGCTCCATAGATAAGCTCAGGCCTATCTATAGATACCTTTACAATTTCATCATTACTCAACTTAACTTTTACTTCAAAATTCATACTATACCTCCTTTTTATAAATAAGTTGCAATCTTAAATACATGATTACTTTCAAAGACTATATTTTTCTTACAATCTTCTATTTATATTTTATCATAAATATATAAATGCGTATATCTTTTTAATTATTTAATTTCAATTCTTTTATTTTCATTATATCTATTCCATAAATAGTCTTATATATACTCTCAACATCTAAAGTTGTTATTTTATCTTTATTTGGATTAATTTTATTTAAAACTTCTAATACGTCTTCATTACTTTTTCCTTCTATTTCCATATACGTAGGAATTAAAGGCCATGTATCTATAGAAATTTCTACATTATCAATTAAATAAATTGTTCTTAAATTTTCTTGATAATTTCTAAAATTATATCCTAGTTCA
This sequence comes from Bacteroidaceae bacterium, assembly GCA_963616135.1. Lineage (GTDB taxonomy): Bacteria > Bacillota_I > Bacilli_A > RF39 > UBA660 > UMGS1613. The sequence goes on from CAVEJT010000003.1 coordinate 35,729, forward strand.
TTTAGTATTAAATTAGTTTTATTAAAATCACTTACTTCTATTTCTAATTCTTTAGTACCATCTATTTTTTCATTATCTATTACCTCTTTTATTGTAAGCGTTGTTATCTCTCCATTGGTTCTAAGTCTTATCCATTTATTACTTTGTTTGGGATTAAAATCATAAACTAATCTTTTTTGTAAATAATCCCCTTTTTTTATTGCACCCATCTTATTTAATTTATCTTCAATTTCTTTTCTTTCTATCTCTAAAATAGTCAATTTCTTTTCTATATTCATAATACCTCCTATAAATAATATTAAAATTTATAATTAATTAAAAACAACTTATGAAGAGCTCTTGTCTTTGAAACATATAACAATTTCATATCTAATACACTAGACTTATCAAAATCATTTTCATTTATAATAATTACAGAATCAAATTCTAATCCCTTTGATAAATAACTAGGCATAATAGATATTGAACTATTATAATTTAAATTATCTTTTGTTATCAAACTCATATCTATATTATTTTTTAATTCTTCATACATTTTATTTGCACCTTCTTGAGTTTTAGTAATTATAGCTATTGTCTTATATTTATCTTTTATTGTATTAATTAATTCAATAATATTTTTATTATATTTTTCTACATTTTCTCCATGTCTTATTACTGGTATTGCTTTATCTAATCCTAGTATTTCATTTATTTTATTTGCTTCATTCATAATTTCTATCGTAGTACGATAACTTTTATTTAATTTTAATATCTCAAAATTTTTGTAGATTGATTTCAAACTTTCCCAATTAGATAAACTCCTATATGGATATAAACTTTGTGCTAAATCTCCATATATACTAAATGTTGAGTTTTTAAAAATTTTCTTTAAAACATAAAATGTAAATTCTCCATAATCTTGAGCTTCATCAATAACAATATGTTTAAAATTATAATATTCCTTACTACCATTTAATTTATATTTAATATACATTAAAGCTGGTATATCTTCTATGTTTATATTATTATTTTTAATATTCATAAAATCAAATTTTAACTTTCTTAAAATATCTATGTAACACTTTTTAGTTTTTGTATTAGTTATAGTAAAATATTTTTTTAAATTTATATTTATATTTGATTTAAATAGTTCTAAATCTTTTTGTTTAATATTATTGTTAATATATTTTCTTGCTATTGTATCT
>CAVEJT010000004.1:0-35403 GCA_963616135.1 Bacteroidaceae bacterium
AAAGTAGAAGTACTATTAGAAAATGAAGATGTTTGGTTAAATACAGAAGCATTAGCAACACTTTTTAATATTGATAGAAGTGGAATTGTAAGACATATTAACAATATTTATAAAGATGAAGAGCTAGATGAAAATAGCACATGTGCAAAAATTGCACATTGGATAAAAAAGTAAAAATTGATATACTTATATTAGTGAACGGATGTGTACAATGTCCACAATAGGAATTGAAAAAATGTAGATTATACGATTTAAGAGGAAGTTATGCAACTAAGATATTAACTAATGGAATTGAGATAAGAGACGTTGCCGATATACTTGGACATAGAAATGTAGAAACAACAGAAAATTATTATATTTCAAGTACAGAAAAATCTAGACGATTTAGCAACTGATGTTATTGATAAAAATAAATATTTATAGTATAATAAATGTGCAAAAAACAAAAACGCACATTGGCATTTGTTATATATAAAGAATATAATAACTTTAGTAAATGAATGCAAACATTGTTTGCGATTTGTTTGCAATAGAGAAATATTTATAATAACAAAAATACTATAAATACTATAAATATTATAAATATGGGAGTTCTTACAACATGTGGCAGCGGCAAGAAATATAAACAATGTTGTGGTAAATAGAAAGAAGGATGTATTATGGAAAAGAAAAAAACTATATTGTTAACAACTATTATGATAATAATAGCAGCAGCACTTATTGTTGTGTTTGCTGTAACAACATTAAGAGAAAAAGGAACAATTGGTTCTAAGGAATCAAATAAAATAATGAAAGATTTTAATAAATATTATAATTCAAAGGAGAGAACTGTAATTTACTATGCTAGTAAAGATTGTAGTTATTGCTCTTTACAAACACCAATACTTGAGGTAATAGCAAATGATTATAAAATGGATTACTTATATGTTGATAGTTCTCAATTAAGTGTTAAACAAAGAAATGAAGTATTGGATAAACTAGGAATAGAACATCAAACACCAACAACTTTAATTGTTGAAAATGGTAAAGTAATAGATACACAAATAGGATATACTGAAGGTACTGAATATGTAAAATTCTTTAGTGACAATAAAGTTATTCCAAAAGATGCAGAATATTCTGCTGAAAAGAATTTAACATTTATAGACTACTCAGAATATGAATCTTTAATAAATAAAAATGATACAAGTATTATAGTTATTGGACAAACAACTTGTAGTCATTGTATAGCTATAAAACCAGCTCTAAATGAGGTAGCAGGTGAATATAATTTAACTATTAATTACTTAAACATGACTAAATTAACAGATGATGAAAAAAATTCTTTTTATGAGAGTTTAAATACAATTGAATATAATGATCCAGATTATGTAAATAATGGTTCATTTGGTACCCCTTTAATTCTAATTATAAAGAATAAAAAAGTTAGTGATTATATTTCTGGAGAAAGAACAATTTCACAATTAGTTAAAGAATTTAAAAAAATGGAATTAATTAAAGAATAGGGAGTTGAATATGAAAAAGAACACTTTTGGATTAAAAAAATTTAAATGGCTTATTATCCTTGTTATATTACTTTTCGTAGCTTTTATTTACTTGTTAATAAAAACTTTAGATAGTAAAATAATTAAGGATATAAAAGAATTTATTTCAACAGATACAAAGGTGTTGTATATTACTGATAAAAAAGACTATTCAAGTTATCCAATAAAACTTTTTAACAAATATGAAATAGATTATTTATATGTTAATAGTGATAAATTAAATAATTTTGAAAAAAATAAACTTGAAAGAATTATAAATAGTAAGTATTTGAATAATATTATTGTAATTTATAAAAGTGGTAAAATTGTAGATGCTATAATTAATTATGAAACCGAAAATAAATTGAATTCATTCTTACAAAAGTATGAAATATTACCTGAGGAGATAGCTAACATTAACGGAATAGTAGATAATGCAAAAGAAGTTTTAGATGATGAATTTTCATTAGTATATATTCCTTATACAACTAAAGTTGATATAAAGGATCAAACACAAATACTAAAGAGTATATGTGAGGAATATAGTATAAATTTTGTTAAGATAGATGCATATTTGCTTAGCTATAAACAAAAGGAAAAAATTAATTCAATTTTTCAAATAAGTTCAGTAGATGATCAAATATTAGTATTAATTAAAAATCAAAATATATTAAGTAGTGTTCGTGGAGAACATAGAAAAAGTTATTATTTAGATGAATTTTATCAATCTAAATTTATAGATTCTATAGATAATTATATAGATAATATTGATTATGATCGTTTTAAAAACTTGATAAGTGAACCAAATAAAAACATTATAATTATTGGTAAAGATGATTGTAAATATTGTAGCGATGTAATTACAGTTTTAAATCCTATAATAATAAATTATAATATAAATATAAATTATTTAAATATTAATTCACTTGATAGTGATATAGCTAAGAAAGTTCAAGAAGATATATCAAAATTAGGTTATAAGGATGGATTTACAACACCTATTACATTGATAACAGAGAATAATAATTTATTGGATTATGTAATAGGTGCATCAAATTCAGATTATTTTATTGATATATTCAAAGAAAATGGTATAATAAAACAAGAGGTGGAATCATGAATGAAGTTTATAATAAAGTGAAAGAATTTAAAAGAAAATATCATTCTACTGTAGCATGGCGTCTTAAGGCTCATTCTAAAGTAATAGAAAAGCATTTAAATCCAGGAGAGACTGTAAACTATGTTTTTGCAGCACAAAAAAATTATAACTCACTTGATTTGTTTTCTACATATGTTGTAGCGCTTACAAATAAAAGAATACTTTTAGCGCAAAAAAGAGTTTTATTTGGTTATTTATTTTTAGCTATAACACCTGATATGTTTAATGATTTAACTGTAAATTCAGGATTAATTTGGGGAAAAGTTTATATTGATACAGTAAAAGAAACAGTAACTCTTTCAAATATATCGAAATCAGCACTTGATGAGATAGAAACTATGGTTACTGAATATATGATGGAAGAGAAGAAAAAATATGTAGAAAGACAACAAGGATAGATAAAATCTATCTTTTGCTTTATAGGAATAATTATGAAAAGTAAATATAAATTAGTATTAATGTTTTTAACAATAATTTTATTAATAATTATGTGCAAGGTAATCTTATCGCCAAATCATTTAAACTATTCTTTAAAGATAAACAAAAATAAATTTAATATAAGAGAAGAATATAGTAAAGATTATACATATATAAAAATAAATATAAATAATAAAGTTTACTCTTTATACGTAAACGATAAAGGAAGAAAAATAATAGATAATATTTATTATTATAAAGATAATACATATGAATGTTTATTACCTATTATAAATAAGAGTACAAAAACAGATATGATGTGCTACAGTGGTAAAACAATATATAATTACTATAATATAAAAAATAAAGATGAAGCATTAGATAATTATGTTAGTTCTATAAAAGAATATAATATAGAAAACTTTATTGACAATACAGATAAATTTAGTAAGATTAATTATATAAAGTTTTATAATAATATAGATAAAAAGGTTGCTATTACTACTTATGATGGATTAATTTCAAATTATAATAACATTAAATTATTTAATAAAGATGTTTATAATAATATTATAAGTGCATTTATAGATAAATATTATATAATTGCCGATTATAATAAATCGTATGAATTTAATGAATTCTTAGTAATAAATTTAGAAAATCAAGAATCATTTAAAATAAAATCTAAGTATGATATTTCATTTGATTCCTATGTACAAGGTATAGTAGATAATAAATTATATATATATGACAAGGACAACAATTCTCAATATGAAATTGATATAGATAAGAAACGAGTAAATTTGCTTTCAAATAGTAAAAAGATTAAAGTATATAAAAATCATAGTTGGGGGTATGTAAGTAAGAATTCAGAAGATATATATTTCGAAAATGAAGAAGAAAGTTTATCACTTGATTCATTTGATCATGTAATTAAATATGGTAATTATTATTATTTATTTAAAAAAGTAAATAAATCATATGAATTATATAGAAGTGATATTAACAATATCAAAGTATATAAATATTTAATAACTGTTCCAACTATAAAAATTAATTATAATGAAGATTATATATATTATGTAGATGGTAATAAATTATACTATTATAGTGATAGCACGGGTTTGAAAACAATTTTAGAAAATCCCGAATTAGAATTTAATGAAACAATTAAATACTATATATACTAAAAATATGATATAATAAATAAAAATATGGAGGTATTTATGAAAACAATTTTAACCGGAGATAGACCAACAGGTAGACTCCATTTAGGACATTATTTTGGATCATTAGAAAATCGAGTAAAAATGCAATATGATTATGATACATATATATTAATAGCTGATGTACAAGCTTTAACAGATAATTTTAGTAATCCAGATAAAGTAAGACAAAATGTTCATGAGCTTGCTCTTGATTATTTAGCAGCTGGTATAGATCCAAAACAATCACACATATATATACAATCATTAATTCCAGAAGTTGCAGAGCTTACTGTATATTTTTCTAATTTAGTATCAGTACCAAGACTTTATAGAAATCCAACGACTAAGTATGAAGTTGCACAAAAACAAGAATTGTTTGGAAATAATGGAGAGGGAATAACTTATGGATTTTTAGGTTACCCAGTAAGTCAAGCTGCAGATATTGCATGTGTTAACAGTAATGTTATACCAGTAGGAGAAGATCAACTTCCTCACATAGAACAAGCAAGAGAAATAGTAAGAAAATTTAATAATATATATGGTGAAACATTTAATATTCCAGAACCAGTTTTAAGTTCTACACCAAGAATTAAGGGATTAGATGGTAATGAAAAAATGAGTAAATCATTAAATAATTGTATATACTTGTCAGATGATGAAGAGACAATTACAAAAAAAATTATGGGAGCTGTTACAGATCCTAATAAAATTAGAAAAGATGATCCAGCAAATCCAGATGTGTGTATGGTTTATTATTACCACAAATTAATTAGAAATCCTGAAATAGCAACCGTTTGCAGTGAATGCAAAAATGGTGAAAGAGGTTGTGTTTATTGTAAAAAAGAATTGGCTCGAGCTATGGCTGAGTTCTTAAAACCTATTCAAGAGAGAAGAAAATATTATGAAGATAGACCAGAAGAAGTAGAAAAAATTCTTAAAGAAGGAACAGAAGCTACAAAGAAAAAAGCTGAAGCAGTAATGGCCAGAGTAAGAAAAAATATGAAACTTGACTATTTTGAGTAAAATAGTAATAAAAAGTTAATAAAATAATATATTTTTATTGACTTTTTTAATATTTTTTAGTATTATTTTAGTTGGTACATTTACATCCCACATTTAGTAAGTCGTGGGAAAACTTACTATTTGTAAAGGAAGAGGAGAAAATATCATGAAGAATTCTTATATGCAAAAGAAAGAAACAGTAGAACGTAATTGGTATATAATAGATGCTGAAGGTGTTAATTTAGGACGTTTAGCAACTAGAGTAGCTGATGTTTTACGTGGTAAGCATAAACCAACTTACACACCACATATTGATTGTGGAGATTATGTAATAGTAGTAAATGCTTCAAAAGTAAATCTTACAGGAAATAAATTAAATGATAAGATTTATTATAATCATTCAGGTTATACTGGAGGATTAAGAGAAAGAACTGCAAAAGAAATGAGAGAGAATTACCCAGTAGAGATGATCGAAAGAGCTGTAAAAGGAATGATTCCTCACACAAGATTAGGAAGACAAGTTGCTAAAAAATTATTTGTTTATGAGGGTGCAGAACATCCACATATGGCACAAAAGCCAGTAGAAATGAAAATTAAATAAGGAGGGTTTTAAATGGCAAAAGTATTTATAGGAACAGGTAGAAGAAAATCTTCAGTAGCTCAAGTTAAAATGACTGCTGGAAAAGGTAAAATAACTGTTAATGGTGTAGATGTTAATGAATTTATGCCTTATGCAACTTATGTTATGGATTTAAAACAACCTTTAGTAGCAACTAATAATGAAAACACTTTCGATATCGAAGTTAAAGTAACTGGTGGAGGAGCTTCTGGTCAAACTGGAGCAATCCGTTTAGGAATTACAAGAGCTTTACTTGAATATGATAAAGCTAATGAAGGTAATGAAGATAGCTATAGAAAAATTTTAAAGAAAGCTGGATTTGTTACTCGTGATTCAAGAGCTAAAGAAAGAAAGAAACCAGGATTAAAAGCAGCACGTCGTGCACCACAATTCTCAAAACGTTAATTATACAGTTTACAAACCTTGGATTTATTCAAGGTTTTTTCTTGATTATAATAATACATTTTGTTATAATAACAAACAGGTGATAAAATGTCTAAGGAAGAGAATGTTATAAGATATTATGTTTTATGTAATAAACTAAAAAATTTAATAAGAACAGGTTGGAAAGATTGGAATGTTAAAAGTAATCGACTTTAGAGTGTAGCTGAGCACATTTATGGAGTACAAATGCTTGCTATAGCTATGGCATCAGAGTATAACTATGACATAAACTTATCTCGTGTTATAATGATGCTTGCGGTTCATGAGTTAGAAGAAATTTATATAGGCGACTTAACTCTTTTTGAAATAAGTTCTGAAGAAAAAGAGAAAATAGGTCATGAAGCAATAGAAAAAGTGTTAAGTTCTCTTGCTAATAAAGATGAGATAAAGAGCTTAATAATAGAATTTGATGAAAGAAAAACAAATGAATCACGCTTTGCTTATTATTGTGATAAATTAGAATGTGATATTCAAAGTAAAATATATGATGAGAAAGATTGTGTAGATTTAAATGATCAAAGTAATAACAAAAGTTTTAATGATCCAGAAGTACAAAAATTATTAAATAGTGGTATGTCTTGGTCAGATATGTGGCTAACGTTTGGTCAAAATAGATATAATTATGATGAAAATTTTATGTCAGTATCTAATTATGTGAAAAAACATAATATAACAAAAAATATATAGTTTTATATATTTTTTTTCATATATTATAGTATGAAAAATTTAGACTTTTTAAAATCAAATATAATTGCTCATAAGGGAGTGCACAACTCAAAAATACCGGAAAATACTATTCCTTCTTTTATTAAGTGTGTGGATAAAAATTATATAATAGAATTAGATATACACATACTAAAAGATAAAACTATAGTTGTGTATCACGATTTTAATCTTAAAAGACTAACAAACAAGAATAAAATAATAGAAACAGAAAGTTATGAACATTTATCTAAGTTAAAAATAAAAAATAAATATACAATACCTACATTGAAACAAGTTATGCACATAGTTAATGGTAAAGTTCCAATATTAATAGAACTAAAAGATGTGGATAACAATTCTACATTTGAGGAAGAACTTGTTAATTTACTTGATAACTATCATGGTGCATTTGCCATACAAAGTGTAAATCCATTTGTTGTTGACTGGTTTATAAAAAATAGAAAAGATTATATTGTCGGTATTGTTATATATAATGATACTAATTATAAATTAATAAAGAAGTATGTAGACAAAGTAGATTTTATTTCTATTAATAAAAAAGAATTACCTACCAAATTAAAGATAAAAAATAAATTACTATTTGGCTGGACTATCAAAACAAAAGAAGAATATGACAAGTACATTGAATATTGTGATAATTTAATATGTGAAAATTTTATATAATGTGTTATACTAGTAAAAAGGAAATGATATTATGTTAAAAGTTAATGGTAATGGATTACTTATTGTTGTATCTGGTCCAAGTGGAGCTGGAAAAGATACTATATGTAATAAATTAATAAGCGAATCAGATAATGTTTGGCTTTCTATTTCTATGACATCTAGAAATCCTAGAGGTAATGAAGTAGAGGGTAAGGAGTATTTCTTTGTTACAAAGGAAGAGTTTGAACAAAGAATACAGAATGGAGAGTTTTTAGAGTATGCTATGTATAACAATAATTATTATGGTACTCCTAAAGACAAAATAGAAGATTATTTAAATAAAGGAATAGATGTAATACTTGTGATAGATATACAAGGAGCAATTAACATTAAAAACTTAATTCCAACAGCTTTATTTATATTTATTATGCCTCCTGATATGAAAACTTTAAAACAAAGATTAATAAATAGAAAAACAGAATCAAAGGAAAAGGTAATAGATAGATTTAAAACTGCATATAACGAGATAAATCATTTTAAAAAATATAATTATGTAGTAGTAAATGATGAAATAGATAAAGCTACAAACAAGGTAAAATCAATTATACAAGCAGAAAAGTGTAGGGTAGATAGAATAGAAGAAATTCACTTAGATAATAAAGAAGAAATAATACATGAAATATTAATTGATAAAGAATTTGAGAATGATGAGATGAGGATTTAATATGAAACTTAGTAATGAATGGAAAGATTATGAATGTATATCTGCAGGAAATGGAGAGAAATTAGAACGTTGGGGTGATGTAATTTTTAGAAGACCAGAACCTCAAGCTATGTGGAATATAGAAAAAAATAATTTGTGGAAAAATGTAGATGGATTTTATCATAGATCAAATAAAGGTGGAGGTTACTGGGATTTTAATAGAACTCTGCCTGACTATTGGACTGTAAATTATAAAAATTTGACATTTAAAGTCAGTCCAACTAATTTTAAGCATACTGGTTTATTTCCAGAGCAAGCTGTTAATTGGGATTTTTCTATGAATAAAATAAAGAATGCAAAAAGACCAATAAAAGTATTAAATTTATTTGCTTATACGGGTGCAGCTACAATGGCCGCATCTAGTGCAGGTGCTGTTGAGGTCGTTCAGGTGGATGCTTCTCGTGGTATGACTGACTGGGCAAAAGAAAACATGAAATTATGTGGCTTAGAAGGTAATAAAATAAGATTTATAGTAGATGATTGTTTAAAATTTGTTCAAAGAGAAGCTCGTAGAGGAAATAAATATGATGTAATTATAATGGATCCTCCAAGCTATGGAAGAGGTCCTAATGGAGAAGTTTGGAAATTTGAACATAATTTAGATATACTTATAAATGCTTGTTTAGATGTATTAAGTGATAAACCATTATTTTTCTTAATTAATGCATATACTACTGGTATTTCAAATATAGTTTTATACAATATATTAAAAACTTCATTGGAATGCAAGTATAGAGGTAAAACTGAATCAGGAGAGATAGGACTTCCTATAACTCAAAACGATTTAGTACTTCCATGTGGTATATACGGAAGATGGGAGTCTAATGATTAATATTATTTATGAGGATAATCATTTACTTGTAGTAGAAAAACCTATAAATATTCCTGTACAAGCTGATAGTAGTCATGATTTGGATTTTTTAACCATTTTAAAGGATTTTATAAAGAAAAGAGATAATAAGCCAGGTAATGTATATTTAGGGCTTATACATCGCTTAGATAGGCCTGTAGGTGGTGTTATGGTGTTTGCTAAAACAAGCAAATGTGCATCTAGACTTAGTGAACAGGTAAGAGAGAGAATATTAAAAAAAGAATACTATGCTATATTAGAAGGTAAGTTGGAAAAAAGTGGAGTATTAAAAGATTATTTATTAAAAAATAGTAAAAATAATACAGTATATGTAGATAAAAGAGGTAAAGAAGCAATTCTTGAATATAACTTACTTGAATATAAAAATGGACTATCACTCGTTAATATAAATTTAAAGACAGGTAGATCTCATCAAATCAGAGTACAATTTTCATCAAGAAATTATCCATTATATGGAGATCAAAGATATAATAAAAATGCTATACCAGGACAACAAATAGCTCTATTTGCCCATTCATTAACACTTAACCATCCGATAACAAAACAACAATTAAAATTTGATATTAAACCTAAAAATATTTATCCATGGAATATTTTTAATATGTAAAGGAATGTACATTTATAACATTTCTTTTATTTTATATTGACTTTAAAAAAATATAATAGTAAATTAAAGGTGGTGATATTCATGAAAAAAGATATGGTAAAAGTTCATTTTATAAGCGATAATGACGGAGATTTTGTATACATAGAAGAAAATGATATAAAAATAGAACCTGATTATTTATTAAAATATTTAAGACATGGTATAAAACAAGGAGAAATAGTAAAAGGTATAGAAGCTCACCATAAAAACCAAACTCAGTTTATTTTTGATACAAAAAATACGGTGGATACTGAAGCTCCCAATCATTTGTTTGTAGTAAATGTAAAACCAAAAGATTATTTAAAATTTAAAAATTATATTGATAATATAAAAGATTTGTGTGATTTATCTATACAAAAGAGAAAAGTTAATCGTACTAGAATAGCAGCAGGAATCATGGCAGGATTTGTGATAATGTATATTACAGCTCCTAAATTGGCTAAAGGACTTGAAAAGATAATTGAAAAAGATGAAAAAGTTACATATTCATATGCACAAAGTATGGCAAGTGAAATTGAAAATAGAAAAAATATTGAAGAAGGTAAAGAAAACTATATAAATTATTTAAGAGAACAGGCGGAAGCTGGCGATAAGGATGCTATAGAAGAATATACAAGATATATGTTGGAACAAGAATTAAAGGAACAAAATGCCAAAGAGGAGCAAGAAAGAGGATATTCAAAATAAGTGGATTAACTACTTATTTTTTTCATATAATTAATTGGTGATAAAGTGAAAAAATATTATTATATTTTTATACTTATAATATTTATATGTTCAATCTCATTTGTAAATGCAAATACAAATAGATCAAATATGAAATTAGTATCTAAGGTTATATATTTAGATGCGGGTCATGGTGGTCCAGATCCAGGAACTATTTATAAAAATATATATGAAAAAGATATTAATTTAGAAATAGTAAAAAAATTAGCATCCATTCTAGAAAAAGAAGGAGCTATATGTTATTTAACTAGATATGGTGATTATGATCTAAGTAATAATAATACTGGTAGTAGAAAGAAAAGTGATTTAAATAATAGGGCAAAAATAATAAATAAATCAGAAGCTGATATGTATATATCAATACATTTAAACTCAATTAGTTCCTCCACTTGGAGTGGAGCTCAAGTTTTTTATGATGATGTAAATACAAAAAATAAAGATTTAGCGATATTGATGCAACAAATACTTTCTGAAGATTTAAAAACAAAAAGGGAAATAAAAGAAATAAATAATATGCTTTTAAATAGAAAGATAACTATACCAGGTGTTTTAATAGAGGTAGGTTTTCTATCCAATCCAAATGATAGATATAAGTTGCAACAGAGTGATTATCAATATAAAATTGCAGAATCAATAAAAAGAGGAATAATTAAATATTTTGAAATTGAAAAGTAGGACTAAACTAGTCCTATTTTTCATATAATTCTTTAGGTGAATTTATGAAAAAAATATTTTTATTAATGATATTATTAATACCATTTTCAGTTAAAGGATTAGATTTGAGTGCGAGAAGTGCGATATTAATGGATACTGATTCTAGAAGAATTTTATATGAAAAAAATATACATGAGGTAAGAAGTGTAGCAAGTATTTCTAAAATTATGACTGCAGTAGTCGCAATCGAATCAGGAAAACTTGATGATACAGTATGTGTAGGAGAAGAGATAAAAAAATCTTATGGTTCAGGAATATATATAAAAGAAGGAGAACAATTAAAATTAAGAGATTTATTATATGGATTAATGCTTAGAAGTGGAAACGATGCCGCGCTTGCTATAGCTAATTACGTTGGTGGTAGTGTAGAGGACTTTGTAGAATTAATGAATAAAAAAGCTAAAGAATTAAAAATGAATAATACAACATTTAATAATCCTAGTGGTTTAGATCAAGAAAAGGGGAATTATTCAACTGCTTATGATATGGCACTCCTTACTAGTTATGCTATGAGTTTAGATGAATATAAAAAAATAACAGGTACAAAAAAGTATTTCTTAAAAACTAATAAGAATACTTATAATTGGATAAATAAAAACAAACTTTTATCAATATATAAATATACAACAGGAGGTAAAACTGGTTACACAGAAATAGCAAAAAGAACCCTAGTATCAACAGCTAGTAAAGATAATATAAATTTAGTGGTAGTTACTCTTAATGATGGTAATGATTGGCAAGATCATCAAAATTTATTTGAATATGGATTTTCAAATTATTCAAATATAAAAATACTAAAAAAGGGAAATTTAAATATATATAATGAGAAATATTATAAAGATTATAAATTATATATAAAAAATAATTTTAGTTATTTAATAGAAAATAATGAAGAAGATAGTTTAGCGTTAAAATATGAATTAGAAAAAAATAGAAACATAAAAAATGGAGATAAAGTTGGTATAGTAAAAGTATATTTAGGAGATAAAAATATACATAATGAAGATATATTTGTAAAAGAAATAAAACTTAAGAAAAAAAGTATGCTAGAAAAAATAAAAGATTGGTTTGATAATATATGATAAATATAGTTTGGTTAATTTTAATAAGTATTGGTATTATTTATGGCATATGTACAAATAATACTAGTACTATCAATTCAACAATAATAGATAGTACTAAGATAAGTTTAGATATGTTATTTAAAATATTTCCTGTAATCGCACTTTGGATGGGACTTATGAAAATAGCTGAAACATCAAAACTATTAGAAAAATTATCAAACAAATTATCTCCTTTTTTAATAAAAATATTTCCAGATATACCAAAAAATCATGAGTCATTTAGTTTAATTGCTAGTAATATAATTGCTAATTTATTTGGACTAGGTAGTGCTGCAACTCCTTTTGGTTTAAAAGCCATGGAATCACTTCAAAAATTGAATAAAAACAAAGATACAGCTAGTCGTTCTATGATAACATTTTTAGTATTAAATACAAGTGGTCTTACTATAATTCCAACCACAATAATATCACTCAGAATGATGTATAAAAGTATAAACCCAACACATATTGTAGTAGCATGCATAATAAGTACAATATGTGCTACTATAGGAGGGCTAATAATAGATAGAATAATGTGGAGGAGGTATAAATATTAACTATTTATCAAATCTAATTATACCTTTATTAGTTCTTTTTATAATACTCTATGGGTATATAAAAAAGATAGATATTTATGATACTTTCATAGATGGAGTAAAAGAATCTTTTACAATGATAAAAAGTTTATTTCCAACATTTATTGCTATGATACTTGCAATAAATGTATTTACTAATAGTGGTTTTTTAGAGTTTTTTCTGTCGTTTTTTAAGCCCATATTTAATATGATAAAAATACCTATAGAAATTCTTCCTTTAGCTATTATAAGACCTATAAGTGGAAGTGCTTCACTTGCATACTTAAATAAAATTTTTTCTGTGTATGGTCCTGATAGTTTTATTGGGACACTAGGTTCAGTAATGCAAGGATGTACAGATACAACTCTTTATATAATTAGTTTATATTTTGGAAGCGTTGGAATAAAAAAAATAAGATATAGTTTATTTGTTGGATTATGTGCTGATATAATAGGTATAATTGCTAGTATTATAATTGTAAATTTTATGTTTAATAGATAATTATAGTATTAAACTGATTGATTAAAATTTGTATTTAATGTATAATAATCACGGTGATTTGATGGAAAGATTACAAAAAATTATAGCAGCTTCAGGATATTGTTCAAGAAGAAAAGCAGAAGAATTAATTAGTTCAAAAAAAGTTAAAGTAAATGGTAATTTAGTTACAGAAATGGGATTTAAGGCTGATTATACAGATTTTATTGAAGTAGAGGGTAATCCTATAAATAGTAAAGAAGATAAAGTTTATTATGTTTTAAATAAACCTAGAGGAGTAGTAAGTGCTGTAAGTGATGATAAAGGAAGAAAAACGGTAGTAGATTTAATAAAAACTACAAAAAGAATATATCCAGTAGGTAGACTTGATTATGACACAACAGGACTTATAATACTTACAAATGATGGTGAATTAACAAATTTTTTAATACATCCTAAAAATAATATAGAAAAAGTATATGTTGCTAAGATAAAAGGTTTAATAACAAAAGAACATTTAAAAGCATTATGTGGTGGAGTTATTATAGATGGTAAAAAAACAGGTAAGGCTAAAGCTAAAATACTTAAAGTAGATAAAAAAACTAACACAAGTGTAGTTGAACTTATAATACATGAAGGTAGAAACCATCAAGTAAAAAAAATGTTTGAAGCTATAGGATACAATGTATTGAAACTAAAAAGAGAAAGCGTTGCTTTTCTTACATTAGATGGACTAAAGTCAGGAGATTATAGAGAACTTAGTATAAAAGAAGTTAAAATGTTATATGCACAAAAAAATAGTCAAGATTAGTAACTTGACTATTTTTCTTCATCTTCAACTATAGCATTTACAGGACATCCATCTTTAGCGTCCAATGCATCATCCATAACTTCATCTTCTATAGACTGTAATTTACATTTTGCTAAACCATCATCATCAATTTCAAAAACATCAGGTGCGATAGCTTGACAAGCACCACAACCGATACAAACATCTTTATCAACTTTTAATTTCATTTTTATTCCTCCTTTTAAAATTATAAATAAAATATAATAAAAAAGCAAGTAAAATATTTAATTATTTTTAAAAATATGGTATATTAGAAATAGGGTGATAATATGGCTAGTAGAATGGAGCGTTATCATAGTAATGAATCTATTTCTCCAAATCGTAGTACAAAAAATAAAAATTTATATAGACAAATAGATGATTTAAATAGTTATACAAATATAGAAGCAGTTGCAACAATAGAAAAAACAAATGAAATAGACTTATCTAAAGTACAAGCAATGCTAAAAAAAAGAGAAGGATATAATAGAAGAAAAGCACTTAGAAGTGTTTTAGAAGATGAAGTAAAAGAATTAGATAAATTAGAAGAACAAACTGAAGAAGAAAAAAACTATGATATACATGATTTATTATCAAAAGTAAAAGAAGAACCACAAAAAGAAAAAAAATATAGAAAATTAGATGCTGAAGAATATGAATTTTTAAAAAATTTAAATTTAAAAAATAAACCAGAAGAATCTAAGGAAGAACCAAAAGAAAAAATTGAAGAACCTATTTTTGATGATACTGATGATGTAGGTTTATTAGATGATCTTAAATCAAATACAATGGTCGGTGATGCATCATCAATAAAAAAAATAATATCAGAAGAAAAAGATGTAAAAGAAGATACAACAAATCTTGAAGATACTGGTATAGATAATTCTTTTTATACTTCTAGTTTTGGTTTTACAAAAAGGGATTTTGAGGAATTAAAAAATATTAATCATAATATAAAAAAGAGTAATAAATTTATAATAATACTTTTAGTAGCTCTTATCGTTGTAATAGGTGGCGCTATAGTATATTTTATATTAATGTAATTCGAATTAATTATATGAAAACTTTAGTTTTCTTTTTTATTAATAGTAAGGAGTAAGATGTATGAAAAATAATAAAGAGTTAATAATTGTTTGTTCAAAGAATAAGGCAAAAAATAGTGCAGTAGAAAGTGTTATAAAAAACTATATTCAAGAATTTGAAATTATATCACTAGAAACAAATTCAAATGTATCAGAAACACCCATAGGTGATGAAGAGGGTATTTTAGGCTGTTTAAACAGAATTAAAGATGCTTTAACACAAAATGATAATGGAAATCTTTATGTAGCAATGGAAGGAATTTTAGATAAAAACAAGTATGGATCATTTCTTTGTGGATGGACAGTTATATATAATAAAGATTTAGATGAATATTACTATGGATGTAGTGCTAAAATAAAAATTCCAGATGAAATAATAAAAAATACTACAAAAGATGAAAGATTATCAAACGTTGTCGCACAATTTATAGGTAGTACAGATAAAGAAGTTAGTTTACTTGGAACAAATGGCATGCTAACACATGGGGCATATACTAGAACTGATGAATTCATTGATTCTGTTTTATGTGCTATATCTAGTAAGTATCAAAAAATAAAAAAATAGGGTACCATAAGGTATCCTTTAATATTATCTTTTGTAATAATCAAAAAATTCCCAGATAATATAAAATAAAAATTTAAAATAATTAAACATTGCCTCTCCTTTCTATAGAGTAAAACTCTCTACAGTTATTATTCTATAAAACTTTTAAATTTCCTTTTTTTACTTAAAAATAGATAAAAGTGATTTTTGGAACGTAAAAATTTGAATTTAGCGTAATTTTTTGTCGATTTTAAAATAAATGTGTTAAGGTAAGTATAGCTAAAAGTGGTATTTAATCTAATTAATTTTTCTTTTGTTTAGAAAGGAGTACATATGAAAAAAATATTTTTTATACTGTGTTGTGTAATCTTATTTCCTATTAATGTTTTAGCAAGAAGAGGGTGCTGTTCTCATCATGGAGGTGTAGCGGGGTGTGGAGCAAATGGAAGACAAATATGTAATGATGGGACATATAGCCCATCTTGTACATGTGAATATTACAATCCTGTGGTCAACGAAATAATATATGGCTGTACAGATTCAGAAGCAAATAATTATAATGCAAATGCTACAGATGATGATGGTACCTGTACTTATGATATTTATGGTTGCATGGATTTGACGGCAAATAATTATAATAAATTTGCAACTATAGATGATCATTCTTGTCAATATGATGAGAATATTCAAAACCAAACTGAAGATGATTATGATGAATTAAAAGAAAATGATAACGATAATGACACTGATGAATCATCAGCAATAATTATTTTAGTAATTGTTTTTATAATATATATTGGTAGTTGTAGTTTAAATATAAGGAAGATGAAATGAAAATAAAATAATTTCTGTTTGTACTTTTTAATATAAAATCACTAAATTAGTTATAAATCATACTATATTTTAGGAGTGATAATATGGCAAAAGTTGTGATTGATGCAGGACACGGTGGGGAAGATCCGGGTGCTAGTGGTAATGGAATTATTGAAAAAGAATATACTTTAAAAATATCAGAATATATATATAACAGATTGAAAGACTTAGGGCTTGATGTAAAGATGACTAGAACCACAGATGAAACTTTAAGTCCTACTGAAAGAGTAAAAAGAGTATTAGATGCATTTGGTAATAGTGGTGATGTAATAGTGGTTTCTAATCACATAAATGCAGGAGGTCGAGCAGTTAAGTTGTTAATCTAAATAGGTTAAAAAGTTAATATTTAATTGTAAAAATTTAAAAAGTGTATCTAATAGCTATTAAAAAAAAGCAAATCATGATATAATTATTCTAGTAAAATGTCTTAAAGGTGATTATTATGAAGTATATAGATTTATTTTGCGGAATTGGAGGCTTTCATCAAGGAATAGAAAGAATTTTCCCTGATTCTAAATGCATTTTTGCGTCTGATTTTGATTTTCCAGTGTCTGAGGTTTACAAAAATACTTATGGTATTGATTGTTACAATAACATCAAATTGGAAGAAACACATAGAAAGTTAGAGCAAAAAGTTGTTGAAAACGGAGGTAGTTTTGATGTACTTTTTGCAGGCTTTCCGTGTCAATCTTTTTCTAAGGCTGGAAATCAACTAGGATTCAAAGATACTAATAAGGGAATACTTTTTTTTCAAGTGGCTGATATATTAGAAAAATATCATCCAAAATTTGCAATTTTAGAAAATGTTAGAAATCTTGTTTCACATGATAAAGGTAAAACTTGGTTGAGAATAAAGGCTGAATTAGAACGTATAGGTTATGTTGTTGATAAACATATGATTAGTCCACATTATTTAGGTATTCCACAATTAAGGGAAAGGATTTTTATTGTTTGTGTATATGATCCAAATCACAAAATTGATAAAATTAATATTAAATGGCCTGAGAAAAAAAATTTAAATACATACAATTTTGAAGGAAAAAGCATAGATGAATACTTGGACAAAAACGTCGATGCTAAATATTATATAGATAATGAAAAGATAAAAATAATTAATATATGGGAAGAATTACGTGTTTCAATAAAGTGTAATGGCGGCAATTTTATTTCTCCAATTTGGTCATATTATTTAAATGATAAACCAATTCCTAAAAGTTATCCTGAGTGGAAGAAAAAACTTATTGAAAAAAATAAAAAATTTTATTTTGAAAATAGAGAAATAATCGATGCTTGGAAGGAAAAATATGATTCATTAAAATTTACTGCTAGGTCTAATAGAAAATTTGAATGGAACGCTAATACTTCTATTGACAGTGTATGGGATGGGATTATTCAATTTAGACCTTCTGGTATACGAGTGAAAAATAATAAATGTTTCCCAACATTTGTTGCAATTAATCAGACACCTATTATAGGTAAATATAAAAGATATATTACACCTTTGGAAATTTCAAGACTATATGGATTTAATAATTTGATTTTGAATAAAAATGATGATCAACAGTCATATAAACAATTAGGCAATACAGTTTGCGTTGATATTGTTGCTTATGTGATAAATGAATTTATAAAAAATTATAATGATGGGGGAGAAGTATGATAGAACAAATTGATATTACACCATCTACGGGGGTATATGGTACATATAAAAGATTAAGTTATAAACCATGGTATGCAATTGCAGAGTTTGTAGATAATTCTACGCAAAGTTATTATGATCATAAAGAAGAATTAAAATCACAAGAAGGATTCAAAAAATTATATATAAATATAAATTATAGTTTAGAAAACGATTTTTTAGAGATTACAGATACTGCTTATGGTATGGATTTTTATGATTTTAAAAGAGCATTAATACTTGATAAACCGCCAAAAAATAATACGGGAAGAAATGAGTTTGGTATGGGTTTAAAAACAGCTGCTTGCTGGTTTGGTAATTTATGGTCTGTCGAAACTACAAGATTAGGTTCAAATGAAAAATTTAAAGCTACTATAGATGTTTTTGATTTACAAGAAAATAATACTAGTAATATAGATTATTCAACAAGTTATGTTGATGAAAAAGAACATTATACAAAAATTTATATTACTGGTCTTAACCAAAAAATGGTAAAGAAAACACTATCAAGAATTAAAGAACAATTGTCCAGTATATATAGAAACGATATACGAAATGGTGAAATAGAGATTATTTGGAATGGTGAGTCTTTGGTTTACACTGATCCTAGTATTCTTGTCGAAACGTTAGAAGATGGCTCTTTTACAGAGTGGAAAAAGAATATAGATTTTGATGTGATTTCATCTAATGGTAAAGAATATTATGTTGATGGTTGGATTGGAATAATGGATCCAGGAAGTACTAGTAATGCAGGATTTACGCTTATGCGTAGAGGTAGAGTTATTATTGGTGGGCCTGGTGAAAACTACAGACCTGATGAAATATTTGGAAAGTCAAATTCGTTTACTTATCAGAGATTATTTGGAGAAATTAATTTAGATAATTGGGAAGTTACACAAGCAAAAGATGGATTTGATTGGAATAATGGTTTAGAAGAATTATTAATTGAAAATTTACTTCGTGTTTCTAGTGAATTTAGGTATAAAGCCGAAAATTATAGAAAAAATTTGAGCAAAAAAATAGCTGATATAACTGAAGAAGAAAAAAGTGATATTGCGTCTGAAACAGTTAGCAATATAACGTCTGCTATTTATGAAATAAATGAAGAGCCTATAATATATGATCATGTAAATAAGGTGGAGACAATTTCGGCCTTAGAAATTCCTGAAGAAAAAACTCAAGAAATGTACTCATATTCTGTTGATGATTATGATTTAACAGTTAAATGGTATAGCGATAACGAAAATGGAGCATGGATTACTACAAAGGAATTATCGGATAATAGGATAGAAATATCTTTAAATATACGTCATGCATTTTTTGTACCATATATCAATGATACTAATTTTTTGAAAATTATGAATAAATTAGCTTGTGCCATGATTATAGCTGAAAGAAATGCAAAAAAAGTTTCAAAAAATCCAGATGGTTCTGTTGATCCTTCAGATATTAGAACCTATATGAATAAACTATTAGATAAATTATCAAAAAAATGAGGTGAATTATGAGAAAAGGAATCGTCGAATTATGTGAAGAAAATAATTGTTTTGATAATTGGGAAGTATATTTAGACGGGAAAGAAACATCACGTATTAAGAAAAATTTGAATTATATGTCAGAAGATGAAAAATTTGAAACGATTTTGACTGCAGCAAAAATTTTATCTAATTGCCCGAGTCCGAATTCTAGTGGTGGAAAGAAAACAGGATTAGCAATTGGTAAAATTCAAAGTGGTAAAACTTCTAATTTTATTTCATTAATGGCTTTAGCGTTTGATAACAATTATAATATAATTGTTGTATTTGGAGGAACAAAAAATAACTTATTATCTCAAACCGAGGAAAGAATAAGAAAAATGTTTGATATTGATAATAATAAGCGTGACGATAGAGATGTTGTTGTTTTAAGTACTACTAATAAATTTGATTCTATAAGTCCTGAGCAATTGAATAGGATGTATAATAGCGGCAGAAAAATAATAATAGTCGCTTTAAAACATCAAAAACATATTAAGAATGTTAAGTCATACATTACGGATGCAAATTTGGATAAAAAACCAATATTGTTAATAGACGATGAAGGTGATCAAGCATCGTTAAATGCAAAAGTTGTACATAACGAAAAAACAGTTATATATAATGAATTGTTGCAATTAAAAGAGGGCTTAAATCATGTTTGTTTTATTTCGATTACTGCTACTCCACAAGCTAATTTGCTAATTGATACTATAGATAGTTTATCTCCAGATTTTTGCCAATTAGTTGAGCCCGGAAAAGAATATACCGGTGGAGCTATGTTTCATGGAGATAATCAAGATTTTTACGTTATTGAATTACCCGAAGATGAAACTGAAATGTTAGAAGGAGATGGTGTTCCTGAATCATTCTATAATTCTTTAGGAGTATTTTTTGTTGGGAGTATTATTAGAAAATTTAGAAATGATGGTAAAAATCATGTTATGTTAATTCATCCTAGCCAAAAGAAATTTGATCACAAAGAGGTAGAAAAAAAGGTAAATTTAATACTTGAAAATTGGCTAAATAGTTCGGAACAAGATCATTCAGAAAATGGCTATCAAAAACTGAGTGAATATTTAAAATATGGTTATGATGAATTATCACGAACTGTTGATGATATGCCAGAATTCCAATTGATTTTAGATAATATAAATGATCAATTAAATGATTCACGTGTTCTTGTAGTAAACAGTGATAAAAATACAGATATAGATTACTATAAGACACGAAATATTATTATTGTTGGAGGTAATTTAGTAGAACGTGGGTTAACAATTAATGATTTGGGTGTTACCTACATCGTTAGAAGAAGTAAATCAAGAGCGAATGCTGATGTAGTAGAACAGAGAGCTAGATGGTTTGGATATAGAAAAAAATATTTTGACTTGTGTAGAGTTTATTGTACTAAGCAAATTAAGGAAGACTTTTCTAATCTTTTAAGTCACGAAGATGATATATGGGGTTGGATTAAGTATTGTAAAAAAAATAACATCAGAATAAAAGACATGCCAAGATTGTTTGAACTTGATAATAATTTAAATCCTACAAGAAAAGCTGTTGTTCCTAATGTAGATGAAATAAAATTTGGTATATGGACTGAACAAAAAAAGATTAATATTAATCAAAATTATTTACTAGAATTAAATAATGCTTGGAATGATTTATTATCAAAATATGAATATAATGATGTAACATACGGTAATTTAACGCATAGAAAATATATTAAAATTCCATTATCAGATATTAATACTATTATTTCTAAGTATTATATTAATGATATAGGATTTAATTATAAATATCCATATGCTGTTGAGCAAATGAATATACAAGATGGTGCTAATCCTTGTGTTACAGTTCTTAAGATGAGAATTAAAAGTGGTGAAGAGCGTAGTTTTGATGACAATAATTCAATAACATCAAATCTTATGCAAGGACATTCACAAAATAGATATATCAGTGATCCATTATATTATCCTGGTGATAGATATATATGTTTGAATGAAACTCAATTGCAAATTCATTTAGTTCATCCTAGAATTAAGGATACTGTTTTGAGTGATATAACAATACCTATGATAGCATTTTATTCTCCTGTTACAAATGCAAAAAGAATTATTGGGAGGTTGTGAAATGATTGATAATATTATTGATTTTTTAAAAACAAAATATGATGGAGAAGGATATTTTGCACAAGAATTTGAAAACGAAATATTTTTTGGTGTTGATAAAAATGAAAATATAATATGTTTAAAAAAAGTTTATGATCAGTTGGAAATGACTAAAATAAAAACTAATTATTTAGAATTATTTCAAAATACCAAAGTTACATTAAATTTGGAAAGTGAATCAATTACTGATTATTTTAATGTAATAATATGTAGTAGACAAGAAAAAGAAAATATTGAAACTTTTGTTAGATTGTGTCTTTGTTATTTAACTGATAATGATAATAGTGAAATGTTGAATTTAATGAGAAATTTAATTGAATTATTTCAAATAAGTTCTACTAAAAACACAGAATATGAAAAAGGTTTATGGGGTGAATTGTTTACAATATATTATTTGAAAGATAAATATGATGTTGATATTTCATCTTATTGGCATAATGATTTCTTTTTGAAATATGATTTTTCATTGAATGATCAAACTAAAATAGAGGTAAAAACAACTTCAAATGTTGCTAGAATTCATAGAGTTAATCATGAACAAGTATTTACAAACAATGATGTTATTTTATCATCTGTTATGGTTCGTAAAGATGATAATGGATTAACGGTATTTGACTTGTTCTCAAAAGTAAAAGACTTATTTACAGGTGACTATAATAAAATAGTTGAATATGAAAAAATGCTTCGAAAGATAAAAGAGGATGAAGCGGAAAAATTTGAATTAAATTATTCTTATACACACATTAAATTATTTAAAGTTGATTCTATACCAAAGTTTGAAATGAAAGAACCAGAAGGTGTATATCGCACGGAATATGATATTGACTTATCAAATATAAATGCATTGAATGATTGCGAAATAAAAAATTTTTTTAATGGAGTATTTGAAAATGAATAAAAATAAATTTGAAGACATTGTGAGTGGTAAAATCTCATCTCTGTTTGTGGATGCCATTTATGAAAATAAAAAGCCGTATATTAATAAAAGTTGCGAAGTTCTTTCAAAATTGATGAAGGTTAAAAATAGTGGGGGATTTAGACCAATAGGGCAATGGAAAAATGTATTTGATGTTAAATATGTTGTATTATATTCAACTAATGAGGATATTTATTGGCAGGATGTATTAGATGAAGAATTTGGAATGTATACATATTTTGGGGATAATCAAACAGCTGGTAGAGAATTACATGATACAAATTTAGGTGGAAACGTAATCTTGCGTGAATCATTCAATTATGCTATGTCTGATAATATTTATGATAGGAAGAAGATTCCACCATTTTTTCTGTTTGAAAAAACTGAGACGGGGGATATTAAATTTTCTGGTTTGTTAGTTCCAGGCTATAAAGGTATAAATTCTAAGGAATGGCTTACAGCGCTTTGGGCTAAAAGAAATGAGGGCGGTAGATTTCAAAATTATAAAGCTATATTTACAGTCCTTAATATAGATTCTGGTTCATTAAATAAACCAAATGATTCGTATATTGATTTAAGATGGCTTGATGATTTAAAAATTGGCAAAGGATATGATAGTGTATATGCACCAACGTCTTGGAAAAAATTTATCGATTCAGGATTATATACCCCACTTACTGTTAGTGTTGAAAAACAAATAAGAACTAAAAATGAACAGTTGCCAAATAGTAAAGATAAAATGGAAATGTTAGATATAATAATAAATTATTTTCGGGATTATCCATATTTATTTGAAGAATTTGCAATATTAATAACTACTTTGTCAGATTCAAATATTATTAATTGTCAAAATACACGTCCTTCTAAAGATGGTGGAAGAGATGGTATTGGCGAATATAGAATTTTAAATAATTTATCTGTTGGTTTGAAAACTACTTTTGCACTTGAGGCTAAATGTTATAGTTTATCAAATTCAGTTGGTGTTAAAGAAACGTCACGTTTAATTTCAAGAATTAAGCATAGGGAGTTTGGCGTTTTTGTTACTACATCATATGTGGCCAATCAAGCTTATGAAGAAATTGTCGAAGATAATCATCCTATTGCTATTGTTTCTGGTGCGGATATAATTGATATTTTATATAAAAATGATGTAACAGATAAAGATGAATTAATAAAGTTTTTAATAAGCAATTTTCATAAATAAAGTTCATTATGTTTTTGTTTAAAGCATACCTTTAAAATAGGAGGTATGTTTTTTTATGCCAAAAAATAAAAAAATAGTATATTTAGAAGATAAATTTAGTAAAGAAAAAAATATTAGAGATATTTTAATTGAATATTTAATAAAAAAATTAAATAATGATCAGATTTCTTTTTAGATGATTTGTGTTTTTCGAAAAATGATGGTAACATCAAATTGTCTTAGAAAGGAATCTAGTGAATTAAAAATAAGAAGGAGGGAAAATGTATAATAATTTACTAGAAAATTATGAGTATAAAGCAGGAATATATATAAGATTATCTCAAGAAGACCGAGATAAAAAATATGAGTCTGAAAGTGAAAGTGTAATTAATCAAAGAGATATTTTAATGAGTTACATTAAAAATAATGGTTTTGTCTTTTTGGAAGAGTATGTAGATGATGGATATTCTGGAACTAACTTTGATAGACCAGCTTTTAAAAAAATGATAAAGGATATTCATGATAAAAAAATAAATTTAGTTATTGTTAAAGATTTATCGAGGTTGGGTAGAGATCATGTTAATACAGGATATTTTATGGAGAGATTTTTTCCAGAGAATAGAGTGAGGTTTATTTCAATTATGGAAAGTTATGATAGTGCAAAAGTTCAAGCTAGTAATGATTCTTCAACTTTTATAGTTGCTTGTAATGATTATTATAGTAAACAGAATTCTAATAAGATAAGAGATGTT
Organism: Bacteroidaceae bacterium; assembly: GCA_963616135.1. GTDB lineage: Bacteria > Bacillota_I > Bacilli_A > RF39 > UBA660 > UMGS1613. The sequence goes on from CAVEJT010000004.1 coordinate 25,159, forward strand.
TTACGTTCTAAAAAATTTCAAGGTAAGTATATAGGGAGTGTTCCATGTTATGGATATATGAGAGATCCAGAAGATAAAGGACATTTAATACCAGATCCTAATACAGCTCCTATAGTAAAAGATATATTTAGTTGGTTTATATCTGGAATGAGTATTTCGGATATAGCATCAGTATTAAATAGTAGAGGAGTATTAACTCCTAGTGCTTATAAAAAAATAAATTTAAGTAGTGATGATAGAAGATTAAATGAATGGTGTTCTACTTCAATAAGGAAGATTTTAACCAATAGAATGTACACTGGTGATATGGTACAAAATACTCAAACTAAAGTTAATTATAAAAGTAAGAAAAGAATTAATCTTGATAAAAGTTTATGGATTATAGTTGAAAATACTCACGAACCATTAGTGGATAGACAAGTTTTCGAAACAATTCAAAAAAATAGATTAGTAATACCGAAAACAAAAACATATAGAGAAAAAAGATTGTTTGAAAATTTATTGTTTTGTAAAGAATGTGGTAATTATTTAAGTATAAGTCATAAGAAAAAATATGATTATTGGACTATAAATTGTAATAAATATGCTAGAGATCCTAAAAAACATAGATGTGAATCTCATTTTATGCCTTATGATGAATTGGAAAAATCTTTATTAAAGCGTATAAAATCTACTGTTTCTAAATACATTAAAAACATATCAATTGAGAATATAAATAAAAAACTAATTAAACAGGCAGAGTTATTAGAGAAAAATAAGAACAGTGAATTAATTAGATTGAATAAAGAAAAAGAAAAACACATAAAAAAACTAAATGTGTTAGTATTCGAAGTGTTTGGAAAAATAGATGAAGAAACATTTAATAGGTTAATGGATATTGAAGACAAAGCAATAGTAGATATTGTAAAAAAAATAAAAGAGTTAGAAAATAAGAAAAATAATTCTAAGGAACAAATAGAAAAACTTCCTGATTATACAAAAACAATAAAAGAATTTTTAAATATAAATAATCCAAGCAGAGATTTACTGTTTGCTTTAATAGATAGAATTGAAATAGATAAAGATAGAAATATACAAATTACATATAAGTTTGATCTTATAGATGAAGAAAAGTATGAATATAATAAATAATTATTTGTAGCTACGTATTTTCTGTGACCGAGGTGGTGATGGTGCTGAGGTAATCTATGCCTTGCGAAACAAATCCACTTTATCTAATTTAATTCTTACAGAGTTATCAAATGAAGGTCAAAATATACGTAAGGCATACCAAAGGAGATTACCAAGCAATACTGCTAAAGACTACTATTTTATGCAAAGAAATACTGGTAATACAGAAGCAATTACCGTAGAATATGGATTTTTAGATAGTAAAGGTGACGATGTAAATCAATTAAAAAATAATTGGAAAAATTATGCAGAGGCAGTAGTAAGAGCAATCGTAGAATACTTAAATCTTACATACATACCAGTAGAAGGTGGAAATTATCATACAGTAAAAAGTGGAGATAGTCTTTGGAGTATAGCCAAAAAATATAATGTAAGTGTAGCAGACCTTAAAACAGCTAATGGACTTACAAGTTCAATGTTAAGTATAGGTCAGGTATTGAAAATTCCACAAAAAGAACAAACATCACCAAAAGACAATGTTTATGTAGTTAAAAGTGGAGATAGCTTATATAAAATAGCCCAAAATTATGATACAACAGTAAATGAAATAATGAAATTAAATAATTTAACATCTACAAATTTGAGTATAGGTCAAGTGCTAGAAATACCTAAGAGTGATAAAACTAGTGAAATAACTTATACAGTAAAAAGTGGGGATAGTCTTTATAAAATTGCATCATCAAATGGTATAACCGTAGATGAATTAAAAAAATATAACAATTTATCTTCTAATTTATTAAGTATAGGTCAAACTTTAAAGATACCAGGAAAACAATCGACAAGTTCTAATACCTATACAGTAAAGAGTGGAGATAGTTTATACAAAATTGCACAAAGTAATAATACAACTGTAAATGAATTGATGAAATTAAATAATCTTAATAGTACATTATTAAGTATAGGTCAAGTGTTAAAGTTAAAATAAAAATTCTTTAGTAATAAACTAAAGAATTTTTTATATATATTTTATTAAATATGGAAAACCAAAACATACTATAAGTAAGAATAGTATAAATAATATAATAACAAATGTATAATTAACATTTTCACCTTTATTTTTATTGCTATCATCATTAGATGCCTCTATTTTATTTATAAAATTCTCTTTTGATTGGTCAACAGTTGGTATATCCTGTAGAGTTGTGAGAGGTGCTTGTACATTTTGATTATTATTAAGGGGTTGCCCTGTCATAGGATCAAAATTAAGTACATTATTATTTAGTGGTTTACCAGTCATTGGGTCAAATTTTAGTCCATTATTATTCATATTACATTTCCTTTCTAATTAGAATAGATTGTGTTAGTATTAGGCATTAATTTTTTTTGATAACCTTTTTCTTCAGTTTTTGTGACTTGATTTTCACTTATATCTTCATTAGTATCTTCACCAATTATTTTAAATTCACCATTATTTTCAGTGATTTTATACATTTTTTCGTCTTTATCTATAAATACGCCTTTATTTAAATCAATTCGTATTAATCCATCTATACTACTTTCATAATCTTTAGCTATTAAATATAATTGTTGTTCTTCATAGCTTAAACTAGAGAAAATAATATCTTTTAAATATTGAAAATTTAGTGTTCTTTTTGTATTTTTCTCTAACTCATTCATCATATTCTCTGTGTTTTTTTGCGCATCTGATGTTTGAAATGAATCACTTGTTTCTTGTAAGTCATTCATTTGAGCTTTCAAATCTTTGTTAGCGCCTGTATTATCAAAATAAAAGTTTTTATTTTTACCACTATAAGAGTTTAATTCATTATTATCAAAGTTAACGGTCTTAATTTTATCATTTTCAAATGACTGCTTTTTCTTAGTAAGTTTTCTTAAATTATCTAGTATCATAACGTAATGTTCTTCTTTTAGTGTATTTCCAAAGTGCTTAACAACATTACTAAGATTATTATTTTTAAGACAATCTTGATAAGTTTTATTATTTTCAATGAACCTTTCTAAATCTCCATCAAATCTATTGTTGTTTAAAATTTCCATTATTTTAGTAACAATAGCTCTCTCTTGAATTCTTTTATCTGGAGTATCTAAAATAGTTTCATATTCTTTATAATCATATCTCATAAGAATCCTCCTTATAGTTTACATTTGAATTGTATCAGAAAAATCTTTAAAAAAATAGCCAAAACAAGGTTAAAGCTATTTTTTTTAATATAACAATGTAAAATTTTACATTATTTTTTATCAAGTAGACAAATGCACTCTACATGTTTAGTATTTGGAAACATATCAAATGGTGTTATTTCTATAATATCATACTTTTCATTTAATATTTTTAAGTCTCTTACAAGTGTCATAGGGTCACATGAAACATATATAATTCTTTTACTATTAATATTTAAAATATTTGTAATAGTTTCATTATTTAATCCACTTCTAGGTGGATCAACAATTATAATGTCTGGTTTAAATTTTATATTATTAATGCACTTGCCACTATCTCCACATATAAATTCTATATTATTAACATTATTTAAATTTTTATTTTTATTGGCATCTTCTATAGCATATTTATTAATTTCAATACCAATAACTTTTTTACAATTATTACTTACATATATTCCTATTGTACCTGTACCACAGTATAAATCTAACACAGAATCTTGGTTTATATAATTTTTAATCTTATCATATAACTTTTCACATACTTTATTGTTAACTTGAAAGAAAGAATCTGGTGATATTAAAAATTTAAACTTTCCTATGTTACTTATTATATAAGGACTTCCATATACAAGTTTATAAACTCCATTAATTTTTAAATAAACAGAATCACAAAAGTCCTTAATTGGCTCTATATCTATAGAATCATTATAAGCTTCTATTGTAATCATAATAGTATTACTTACTCTACATACAATTTTATTAATATTTTTTAAATTTAATTTATTTAAATGAGGAATAATACTATTAATTTTTTCGTTGCACAAAAGACATTTATCAATTTTTATTATAGTATTAGATTCTTCTTCAAATAGACCTAATATTCCATTATTAACTTGAAATGTTATTTTATTTCGGTAGTAAAAATTACAATCATCAAATTCAATTTTATTAATTTTAATATTGTTATTTAAATATTTTGCTATTATATTTTTAATCTTATTTTCTTTGAATTTTAATTGATCTATATAATTTAAGTGTAATAAATCACAACCACCACACTTATCATAATATTTACATGGACTTTCTATTCTATTTGGAGATTTTTTTATAAATTTGTTTGTACTAGCTTCTATGAATTTTTTCTTTTCCTTCAATATTTTTATATCAACAATTTCTCCAGGTATAGCGCCTCTTACAAATACAATTTTATCATTTAATCTTCCAATACCTTTACCATTATGATCAAAATCAGTTATTTCTATCATACAACCACCAAAATTATTATAACATTTATTTTTTTGTTGTAGATGTTAATTTTAAAATATTATATAAATTTTCATATACTTTACTATTTTTATTTAACGATTTAAATTCATTTAGTATTGTTTGTTTATTTTTTTCTTTTTTTCCATAACATTCAAAATAAATATATTCTAATTTTTTAGTATCGATTTTTCTAAGTTCGTTATCTATAAATTTTTTTTCATTTATTTCTTTTCTTGTTTCAAAAGATACATTTTCTTTACATAATTTTTCATAATCAATATCTTTTTCTTTCAATTTTCTTGATACTTCAAGTACATCTAATTCTTCATCTACTAATAAACTCGACTTTTTAATACTTTTTCCGAATTCATCAAATTCTATACCAATTACATTACTATCATCACAAAAAAGTGCACATAAATGTGGAGTAGTTGCTATATTCCATATTTCTGTCTTGTTATGCACACACTTTACAAATTCCTCACTAAGTTTTACACAAAAAGCAGTTAAATTTTTTAAATTTTCCTCACTTATTTTAAAAATAGGCATTTTTTTAATGTGCATAAGTTTATCACATTTATTCCAATCAAAAAAATCAATTAAATTATTATTTAAATTAAGCGTTATATCATAAATATAATTCATGTTTTCCTCCTATAGTCATAGATATAATAATTATAATAATTCCAATAGGTGCATTTAAACACTCTATTCTTCTAATTATAAAGTTGACATATTCTAAAAAATTATACCCAATATTTAATAAATTTAAATAACTAATAATATATACACAACCAATAGTAGTAAGTCCAAATCCAAATAAGAATAAAAAAATTCTAAGTAACATAGTTCCACCTAATAAATTTTATTATATTATAAATTTTTTATTTATTATTTTTTAAATTTGTTATATAATTAAATAGGTGATTATATGGAATTATTAAAATATATATTTTTAGGATTTATACAAGGAATAACAGAACCAATACCAGTATCTTCAAGTGGTCATTTATTAATATTTCAAAAAATAATAGGTGGTATAGATAAGATAGATTATGGAATACTTGCTACTATAACAAATTTTGGTAGTTTTATAGCTATTTGTTTAATATTTAAAAAAGAAATTTGTGATTTATTTAAATCTTTCTTTGGATATTTAAAAACTAAGGATAAAAAATATTATGGCAATTACAAGTATTCTTGGTATATAGTTTTAGCAACCATTCCAGCTGGAATAATGGGACTTATAGTTACTAAATTAGGATTTTTTGATGCTTTAGAAAAAAATGTTAAATTTGTTGGTATAACTTTATTAATTACAGGAATATTTTTATTTATAATAAAAGATTTTAAAGGTAAAAAAGATAAGAAAGATATAACACTTAAAGATGCCCTAATAATTGGATTATTTCAAGTAGTAGCTTTAATTCCAGGAATAAGTAGAAGTGGCTCTACAATGATAGGTGGAATGTTTAGGGGATTAAAAAGAGAAACTGCTTTTAATTTCTCATTTCTACTATATATACCAATTAGTATAGCTACAACATTATTAGGCTTTAAAGATTTATTTAGTGCAAATTTAGAGATAAATACGATTATGTTATATTTAATAAGTATGATAGTTGCATTTATATTTACTTATATAGGCACTAAATGGTTTAGAAAAGTTGTAAAAGAAGGAAAATTAATATACTTTTCAATATATTGTTTAATAGTAGGTATATTAGTAATAATATTTTTATAAAAGTCTTAAGACTTTTTTCTTTTAGTAAAAAATAAATTATGATATAATTAGTAGGGTGTTTAATTTGAAGGCAGTAAAAAACTATTTAAAACATTTAATAATATATTTAATGTCATTTATGATAAATTATTTAATATTTATTGTATTAATGTTATTTATAAGTTATAAAAATTATATAGGTATACAGATAATTAATGTAATAGCTTGGATAATTTCAATGTTATTTATATTTTATGTAGATCAAAAATATGTACCAGATTTAGTAGATGAAAATAATAGTAAGGAATTATTTAAATTTATTTTAGTTAGAATACTTAGTTTAATAATAGAATCCATAATAATATTTGTATTTATTAATATATTTCAGTATAATTATTATTTAATCAAATTATTTAGTTTAGTAAGTTTATTTATATTAAATAGTTTTTATGTAAAAAATATTAAATTTAAAGATTAAAAAAAGTTCATAAAGTGAACTATTTTTTTGTATATTTTTTAACATCGATATCAATAATATAATTATTTAAATTAAATCCACAGTCTTGAGCAAGTTCAATTAATCTTTGATTGGATGCAGAATATACATCAGAAGCACTAATAGCTGCTGCTCCAAATCCACCAATTAAGAAAGCACTTTCAAAGTAATCGATTAAATCTCTGCGTAAAGCCTCAAAATCTATATTATTCATAAACACCTCCAGTTGTATATGTATTATTTTAACATATAATTGATTTAAATCAAATTAAAAAGTAATCAGTTAAGTTATTATAATGACACTCTTTACATTGATTGTGGTATATATTCAATAAAATATATAAAAAAAACAACAATAAAGATGAATTAATTATAAATGTGATTGCTATCATTATGTTAACTGGTATTAGCGAAAAAATGACACTCTTTCATCTCTGATTGAGTGTCAAAACTAACTTTTTAGAGGCAACATTCACTTGCAGATACGAATGTTCCTTTTTTTTGCAAGTTTGCTTGCTTACAGGCCAATATTATTATTTTTCTTCGTCTTTTAATCCTTTTTTTATTCCTTTAGCTATTTCTCCAACGGAATTTCCAACTGTTGGTGCCATTTCATCAATTATTTCTTTAGCTACAGGTATTTGCTGTTGAGCATAAAAAGCAGTAATTTCTCTCCTTTTTGCTGTAGAATATATAATACCAGAAATTATAATTGTAACCAAAATAATAAATCCACCAAACATATAAAATGGAATAAGGTCAAATGAATCGGATTCTTTATTAGAATCAGTTTTATCTTTTAATTGATTTTCAATTGAACAGTATTTAGAAGTATAAGAATTATCTTTGATACTAGGAAAACCGCACTCACCATCTAATGCATCATTTATTATTTCGATAGATTTTTTATCAGATTGAATAGATTTTTCTAATTCTTCTATTCTATCTTTTCTTTCATAATAAGCATCATCAAAACCAGTAAATTCTTCTCTATCTAATGATTTAATTTGATCTTCAATTGGTTTTATTTTTTCTTCTAATGTTGCCTTTGAATTCTCGAGATTTTGCTTTTCAGTGGCCAATTGTTTGGTTAATTTTGCCTTACTATTTTCAGAGTAATTTGAATTTATTTTTCTTTGCTTAGAAATTCCAGTTGCGATTAAACCTCCTCCTACTAATAAGCCTATTATTAAAACTAAAATGGCAACTATAGTAATTTTCTTTTTGTTTTTCTGATATCTTTCTTCATTTAAAAATTTCTTATTTTCCATAAGTTCAACTCCTTTCACATAATATTATATCATATAATTGATAAATTTGTATCCATAAATTACCACTTTAAGTAAAAGTTAATATCTTTATTTTCGAGGATAATAAAACAAGAGGTGGTATTTATGACTAAAAAAGATGGCTTAAATTTTAAAAATATGCAAATACTAAGAGAAAAGAAAAATATAACTCAGGTTAAACTTAGTTTATTAGTTGGGGTATCCCAGCAGAGTATTACTTATTATGAAACTAACACTAGAACTCCATCACTCCCAGTTGCATTTAAAATTGCCAAAGAGTTAGGAACAAGTGTTGAAGGATTGGTAGATGGCAATGATATTATTGCAAAATATTATACTTTATGTGATTCAGATAAAGAAACTATCAATAAAATTATTGAAACTCTTTATAACAAAAAAGGTTAAAAATCTCAACTTATCTTTTTACATACTTAAATCAAAATTGTCTTTTTCTCCTTTGAATTGTGAATTTTATTAAATTAACAAAATAAAACTATTTCCAATTTGATTTGAAAGTAGTTTTTATGTTATCCCAAAAAAGTTCGAGCAACTATCAACCTGGAGCTCTAAATGAAGAAATAGAACAACTTCTAGGACAAAAGATATAGTTAGTAATAAAATTAACTGATACGAGTGCAGCATAAAAATATAAATTATAAAATACTTAACTAGTAAATATATTCAAAGTATGGTATAATCAAACAGAAAATGGAGGTACAAAAATGAAGTGTCTATTAGCAACAACAAACAAAGCCAAGATTAGATATTATGGCACAAAATTAAAAGAAAAAGGATTAGATATCGTAACCTTAAACGATTTAAATATTGAAGTAGATGTCGATGAAACAGGTAAAAATCCTATTGAAAATGCTATTATAAAAGCTACTGAATACAATAATTTAAGTAATATGACGACAATAGCTTTAGATGAAGGATTATTTTTAGATGGTATACCAGATGAAATACAACCCGGCACTCATGTAAGAAGAGTAAATGGAAAAAGATTAGATGATGATGAAATGATAGATTATTATACTTCTTTAGTAAATCAATATGGTGCCAATGGAAAACTACATGGTTATTTTCTAAAAGGTGTAGCTATTGTTAATGGTGATGATACATTTACTTTTGAATATAAAGCAAATCGTGAATTTACTAATAGGAAAAGCGAAATAATAGATGAAGGTTACCCTTTAGCTTCCATTCAAATAATAGAGTCAGTTGGTAAGTTTAAATCTGAATTAACTGAAGAAGAAGAAAAAAACACTATGGATGTAGAACAAAAAGATATTTTTGATTTTATATTAAATACAATAACTTCAATGGAACAAAATAATGATAAAAAGCTAACAAAAGGAGTTGTAAATGACTTTAAATGATTTAACTAAAGAGTATGATAAATTGCAACAAAAGTATGGAGCTAAAGAATTAGATTCTATTTATAATGGTGGATGTAATAAAAATCCTGATATTTGCTTTGTATTTATGAATCCAACAAGAAAAAATATTGCATCTTCCAAGAATTGGAAAGGATTAAAATCTCCTTGGATAGGAACTAAAAACATTTGGAATTTGTTTTATGGACTCGGAATGCTTGATGAAGATATATATAATAGAATTAAAAATATTAAAGGTACTGATTGGACTGAAGAGTTTGCAAACATTGTATATGAAAATGTAAAAAAACACAAATATTTTATAACTAATTTAGGAAAGTGCACGCAAATAGATGCAAGACCATTACCAGATCGTGTTTACAAAGAATACCTACATTTATTAGAAAAAGAAATTGATATTATTAATCCAAAAGTAATAGTATTGTTTGGTAATCAAGTTAGTTCGATTGTACTAAATGAAAAAATATCTGTTTCTCAATGTAGAAAAAAACAATTTGAAAAAATTATTAATAATAAAAAATATAAATGTTATTCAGTTTTTTATCCGGTAGGAAACGGAAGTTTTAATATAGAAAAATCCATAGAAGACATATTATACATAAAGAATAGTTTATTTAGTAGGGTAACTGATTAAATAAGTATTATATTTATTACACATGCATAATGATTATGTCAATTTGTAAGTGTGTTTTAAAATTAACAAAATAAAACTACTCTCAATTTAATGATGTGAATCCCATTTTGGAGACATCAAATAAAAAAACTAGATTAAAAAATCAA
>CAVEJT010000005.1:0-34272 GCA_963616135.1 Bacteroidaceae bacterium
ATATTATATAATAGTAATAAAAATTATAATTATAACAAAGATTTTATGAATACATATATAGATATTCAAAATAACTTCTTTAATTCACTTGCTAAAAATAAAAATTATTCACAAGATAATATAATAGAGATGTTTAATAATTATACAGTAAATGTTAAATTATCTGATTCTGCAATTGTATCAAATTATTCATTGAACTTTTTAGATAATGATAAAATTAAGTATTTAAATCAAAGACAAAAAGATTTAAGTAAAGAATCAACAAATACAATAAGGATATGTGATGTAGAGTTAACAAATCAAAAACAAAAATAGTGTATATAATTACACTTTTTTCTTAATATTTATTGCAAATATCTAATAAATAGTGTAAAATGAACATAGTAAGATAGGTGATTTTGATGAATAATATAGGAATTAATAGTGCTACTATAGATAAATTAGCACTTGATATTTATAATTATGCTGAAAGAATAAATAGGACATTAAATGAAATTGCAAATATAGTTGATCAAACAAGAAATATATATAGTTGTACAGCAGCCAATAATTATAGAAATAAGTTTAATAATATTAGAGCTAATTTTAATGTAGTGAATAAAAATATACAAAGTTATGCTGAAGATATAATAAAATTAAAAGCAAAATATTCTATTATTGACATAAATTCTACGCAAATTGTAAAAAAAGCTACAGTAAAAATGGAAGATAAAGGTAATTGGTGATAATATGGGTGATAAAAATAAGTTATTGAATGATAAGAGAAAGTATTTACTATTAAAAAATAATTTAGAACTTATAATTGGTGAAATGAATAAATGTATAGAAAATTTAGAAATACCAAGTAACAAAATAGGATTACTTTATAGTATAGATTCTGTTTCTATTGATAAAGGAAAATTATCTTCAATAAGACAAAACCTTATTAATAGAAGAGATTATTTAAAATATACAATTTTAGAAGAAGTAAAAAAAGAATTAAAAAGTATTAATGAAAGTATGGGGTAATTATGAGTAATTTATTAGTTGATGTAGATAGACTCAATGAAAGTGGAAAAGATATAGTAAGATTGAGTAATGAATTAAATGAAGAGTTTAATGCTTTATTTTCAAGAATTTCTAACATTACAAATACAGGTGAATGGATAGGACCTGCAGCTCAAGATTTTGTTAGAAGAACTAATTTAGAAAAAATACAATATTTAAAAATGAGAGAGTCTATATCTAAATATGGTAATTTATTAATAAATATTAGTGATGAGTATAAAAGATCAATAAATAATTTGAGGTGATAAAATGTCGAGGATAATATATTTTGAAGAGTCAGAGTTAAACAATTTAATAAATGGGAGACTTGAATGTGCTAAAAATAATTTGAATAGAGCTAATAGAATAAGTAATCAATTAAATATTCCAAACGATTTTAAGTATAGAATTTATTTATATAATTTAAAAAATTCGTTAAATAGTGACTATTCAGATGTTAATAATATATTAAATATAATAAAAAATAGTTCAAGGAGTTTTAATAATATTGAAAACGATTTAAATTATTCTTTATCTGGGATAGAAAATTATTCTATAAATATGAGACAATCAGCAATTAAATAAAAGAATTTTTTTGTTAGTTAATAATTGTGTCAATATCAACGGATAAAAATAGTGTCTAAAAAATTGAATTAAATTCAATTTACGAGTGACAAAGTTGCAAAAAAAATGAAACTTAAGTTAGATAAGTGTTGACTAATAAGACATAATAATATATACTTAATATAGTAAAGGTAGTGGTAGCATGATGAAGATATCATTAAGAAAAAGTAAAAAAAATAACACCTGGGGGGGGTATCTAGTTATACTACAGTACTATTAGAATATACAAACACAAAGGTCTAGAGAATAAAGCTCTAGGTTTCTTTGTGTTTTTTTGAAAAGCAAAACAAAGAAGGAGATACAATAAATGAATCAAGATAAATACGGTTTTGATACACAAAATTTTAATAATCAACAAGAAGGACAAAAAGTTTATACTAATCAAAACACACAATCATTTATACAAAGTCAGCGGGTTAGTAGTAATGACCAAAATAACAAACAAACAATAGATCCTCAAAATAACTACAGTGTTTCAAATAATTATACCCAACAAATTTATCAATCACCAAATGATGTAAATAAAAACAATTCTTTTAAAGGAAATAAAAAAATTATAATTTTTGGATTAATAGGTATAGTTATAATATCTTTAATAGTAGGAGTAATTATTTTATTTGGTGGCAACAATAAATCAATTAGTAGAACAATAATGATTTATATGGTGGGGTCAAATTTAGAGTCCGAATCAGGATTAGCAACTGCTGATTTAGATAGTATAAATTATAATTCAATGGATAATGAGAATATTAATGTAGTATTGATTGCTGGTGGGGCTACTAAATGGCAAAACAATTACATTGATTCGAATGAAACATCTATATATGAATTAAAAACAGATGGATTTCAAAAAGTGCAACAGCAATCTATTCAAAATATGGGTGCATCTCAAACATTAAGTAATTTTTTAAATTATGTATATAACAATTATAAATCAGATGAATATGATTTGATTTTTTGGAATCATGGAGCAGCAATTTTAGGAAGCGAGCATGATGAGTTAGCAGATGATATATTAGAATTATCGGAATTTAAAGTTGCATTTTCAAATTCAACTTTAGGTGGAAAAAAACAATTAGAAACAATTTCTTTTAGAACTTGTTTAAATGGAACAATAGAGGTTGCAGGTTCGTTAAAAAATTATGCCAAATATCTAATATCTTCGGAAGAAGTGACAAGGGGATATGATTCTGGAAATGTTTTGAGTTTTATAAATAATATAGAAAAATCAGATACTGCTGTAGATTATGGCAGAAAATTTATTAATGCTTATAAAAAACAAATGAGTGGTATTAAATCTAGGTATGCTAATTCTGCTGAAATTTATAATATATATTCTACTTATTCAATTGTTGACCTATCAAAAATTGATGAATTAGAAAAATCAGTAAACGATATGTTTGAAGATGTAGATTTAACTTCAAATTATAATATAATTGCAAAAGTAAGGAGTAATTTATATCAATATGGTAAACCTGAACCATTTGACATGGTAGATTTGTACAATTTAATAAATGGCATAAAAGATATATCTCCAAATAAAGCAAAAAAAGTTTTAAAAAATATAGAAAAAGCGGTAGTTTATAACTGGGCAACCGATTCACAATCAAGAGGAATCAGCATATATTTTCCTTATGAAGCATCCGCAGAATATAAAAATTTATTTCTTAAATTATATAATACTTTTACAGGTGTTAAACAATATAATAATTTTATTTCTAACTTTAATTCTATACAATCTTCTTCATATAAAAATTATTCATTTACAACCAATAAAATAGATTTGAAATCAACTCAAGGAAGCTCAGACTTTTCATTGGAATTAACAAATGAACAAAAAGCAGGATTTGCAAAAGCAAGTTATATTGTATTTAGGCATAATAAGGACGGAAATTATTTACCTGTATACAAAGGGAATGAGGTTAATTTAAGTGGAAATACCTTAAGTGCTAACATAAAAAATAAACAATTAAAAATAATTTCGACAGATGATAAAACAGAAAATATAATAACCTTATTTGAAGATGAGATTACTGATAAATATACCAAATATAATACAATTGTTACTTTAGAAGATTTTTCATCAGAAAAAATTGATGATTGGAAAATGGAAACAGCTACAATTTCATTAATTTATAATAAGAAAACAAAGGAAATAACAATAGCTAATGTTTCTTTAAACAATAAAAATGAAAAATTACCAGGTGGTGTAGTTTCTGTAGATCTTAGTGATTATACAAATATTGTATTTGCTAGTAGTAGTTATAAAATTCAAGATGAAAATGGAAATTACAATGAAAATTGGGAAAGTAATGGTGTTATTGAAGGAATAGAAATAGATGTAGGAAAATTTGAGTTTAAACAACAAAATTTTGACGACGGATATGATTATTATTGTGTGTTTAAAATTTATGATGTAGATAATAATTACTATTACTCGAAATTAGTAAAAATGAATTAGAAAAGAGGAAAAAAATGAATAACGAAAACAAGAATATAGGTAATCAAATACCAAGCAATAATCAAAATATAAATATGCAAAATCAAATACCAAATAATAATGAATTTAATTCAACAGCTCATCAATATCAACAAAGTGTAAATCCACAATCAAATTTAAATAATATTCCAATAAATAATAATTTTAATCCGGTAACCAGTCAATTTATTAATCAACAACCTACAACACAACATCCTATAAACAATAGTCAAATGAATAATAGTATTAATCAAAATAATTTGTATCAACAATCGCAAATAAATAGTTTTAGCACTGTTAATTCTAATCCAGCAAATTATAATACACAACAGCCAATTTATCAAAATCAATCATATATAAATAATAATGCTGAATTAAACAAAAAATCAAATAACCGTAAATTATTTCTGTTTTTAGGAATAGGAATTGCAGTTTTTATAGTTATTATAGTTCTTATATTAGTTTTAGTGTTCAGGGATAAAAAAGGAAATATAAATGAATATGAAAAAGATACTAATATAAATCAAACAACTGATTCAAAAAATGTATATTCTTATAATGGATTTGATTTTAATCAAATTTCAGGATATGTGTATAGCGAAGAAAATGGTGCTTTAACAATTTCAAATGGTAATGTTGGAGTATTATTAAATGTTTCACAAGTGAATTTTGATAATGTAAAAGCTAATTATACTGAAGCAATTCCTAAATTAAGTTCTTATGGATATGTAGTGGGTGAATCAAAAGTAGATACTTATTCTAATGTAGATGTAGTAACTTATCAAATTAGTTCAGATGAATCAAACGCATTATATTATATTTTAGCAGCACCAAATTCTGGTTATATATATGAGGGGTATGTAGTCAATATTAATAATACGATTGATTACTCAAATATAAATGAAATTGTTAAAATCGCTAGTAATTCTAAGTATAATGGTAATTATGCAAATTATTCGAGTGATTTTGGTATGAATATGGATGTAAAAGATTTAGTAAAAAATTTAAAGGAGCGAATATATGAATGAAAAAAATAATCAAAATCAAATAATAGGTTATGATTCACAAACTGGACAACCTATTTATGCAAATGAACCTGTGAATTCACAAATAAACAATGTACAAGTACAATACAATAGTCAGCCGATTAATAATGCACAAGTTAATATGGCTCCTCCAATGCCAAGCAATTTTAATCCTTATGTTAAGGAAAAAATGCCAGCTAAAAGGATAATTGCTTTAATAGGAATTATCGTTGGAGTATTATTAGTTTTTGGATTTGTTATATTTCCTTTAATCGTAGATATGAGTGAGTCAATGAATTCTAAAGCTAATTATTCTTTTGGGAATTTAAGAGTATACATACCTAAATCTTGGAAACCATCAGAAGATAAAAAATATGAAAGTACAACAAAAGCCTGTAAATTAGGTGTTGCAGATATTCAATCATATAATACTGAAGATTTAAAACAACAATATAGTGCTTTTGGATTAACTTTTAATAAAAAAAATATAAATGGATATGAGTTAGATTACGGTTATGCAATTAATTCAAATTATGAAATATATTTTTATATCATATCTAATGATTTAGGAAAATATATAATAATGTTTGAAAATGATTTAAAAATTACTGATGAAGAGTGTTCGACATACATAGAAAAATTAGAAAAGTCAATAACATTAAAGAAAACAAATAAGTAGTTTGGAGGTAAATTATATGAAAAATAATCAAATGAACATTATTGATAAAAAAGAATTAAAAAAAATAAAAAAAGAAGAAAAGAAACAAATATTAAAAGCAAGAGAAATTATAGGAACAAATTATTTAGTTACTCTTATATTAATTAATATCCCACCAGCATTATTTTTTGAGTATATATTAAAAAATAATTTATTTTTACAAATAATATTAAACTGTTTTTGGTATATTCTGTTGCCATTTATTGGAGCATATTTAATAGTAAAATTAAATTTTAAAAAGCTAAAAAATTATATAACTTTAAGTAATTATAAAAAAATAAAAAAATATGCAATTATAGATTTAATTGCGTTGGGATTTTTATATAATGCCATTTTTTATGCAGGTGATGTTCCTATCGCTTTGAGTTTGTCAAACCTTATATCGTATGTCGGATCATGTTTTTATCTTATTACACAAGTGGATAAAATAAGTAAAGAAATGTTAGGAGGTGAAAAATATGAACAATCAAATTAGCTATACAACTAGGTATGCAACATTTGGAGAAAGATTTACAGCTGTGTTAAGAGATTGCTTATATACTTGGTGGATTGCTTTTGTAGGATTTTTCTTAATTCAACTTGTTCAGATAGTTTTGAAAATGAATGGTATGGAAAATGATTCATTATATTCATTATTGACAATTATAAAAATAACTGGACCAATACTTTTCATTATATTTGGTCAACCTTTATGTGCAATGGTTGGTGATGTATCTGGAAGACATACATCAAAAGGAAAATTTAAAGATCAACTTTATGTTTTAAATAAAAACGGTCAATTTTTAACATTGGGTCAAAGTTTTCTGAGAATGATTTTAAAATATGTAACACTTGCAATTCCATTTGGTTTAATAGCAACAATAATTGCAATGTGTTGTACTGAAAAAAAACAAGCACTACATGATTTGATTTTAGGACATGTAGTAGTGAAAAATATTTAAGGATGGTGAATTTATGCCAATATGGTTAATAATTTTATTAGTGATAGTTATATTGCTAATTGTAGTTTTATTTTCAAAATATAATAGTTTAGTAGTTTTAAAAAACAAAGTAGAAGATCAATTTAGTCAAATAGACATTCAATTAAAAAGAAGAGCAGATCTTATTCCAAATTTGGTAGAAACAATAAAAGGATATACTGATCATGAATCAAAAACATTAGAAAGTATTATTTCAGCAAGAAATAAATATCTTTCTTCTGATATAAAAGAGGATAAAATTAAAAATGCTGACAAATTAAATAGTTCAGTAAATAAATTATTTGCACTTGCTGAAAGTTACCCAGATTTAAAAGCAAGTAAAAACTTTGAAGAATTACAAAAACAATTAAGTGAAACCGAGGATAAAATCTCTTATGCTAGACAATTTTATAATGATATAGTTTTAATGTATAACAATAAGGTTAAAATGTTTCCTGATAATTTAATCGCTAGTATGTTTGGATTTAAATCAGAATCATTTTTCGAAGCCACAAAAGAGGAGAAAAAAAATATTAAAGTAAGTTTTAAGGATTAATTTATAATCCTTATTTTGTGTGTAGGAGGTGAAATATGAAAAAACTATTCTTTGGGTTAATAATTTTATTATTTCCAATAATGTTTATAAGTGCAACAAGTATATCCAATATAGATATGGATATATATGTTGATAAAAATGGAGATGCATTTATTATAGAAACATGGAATGCCTATGTCAACGAAGGGACAGAAGGATATCATCCATATTTTAATGTTGGAGCTGCAACTATAACTGATTTAGAAGTTAATATGGATGGAAATAATTTTATAACTATAGATAATTGGGATATAAACAATTCATTTAATGAAAAATCAAACAAAGCTGGAATTTATTATAATGGAAATGAAATTGATTTATGCTTTGGTATAACTAATTACGGAAGACATGTTTATACAATAAAATATAAAATTAATGGATTTGTCTCAAGAACATTAGATGCAGATATGATATATTGGACATTATTTCCATATAATTTTAGTGCGTCACCAGATAATGTACATGTGAAAATATATAGTGATACCAACTTTAGCAATAATTTAGATGTTTGGGGTTATGGGAATCATGGAGGGACAACTTATGTATATGATGGTTATATAGAAATGAATTCAGCTGGAAAATTATCAAATTCTGAATATATGACTATATTAGTAAAATTTCCCAAAAATACGTTTAATACTACCAATATAACAACTAACAATTTTAATTACTACTATGAATTGGCAGAAAAAGGAGCCATACATTATGAAAGCAATGATGGAACATTTATAATATTAATTATAATTTTGTTTGTTGGTTCAGTGATTTTATTTATAATTGCCTCGTTGTCTATAAAAGAAAGATATAAGTACGGTTCAAAAGGTATTACAATAAAGAAAAATGTTCCATTTTTTAGAGATATTCCTTGTAAGAAAGATTTGTTTCGAGCATATTTTATAGCAGACAAATATGGTTTAATAGAAAAAAAAGAAAATTTTTTGGGTTCCATTTTATTAAAATGGTTAAAAAATGGTAATGTAGAAACAGAAACGATAAAGAAAAATTCTTTATTTAAAACTAAAGAAATTAGTAATATAATTTTTGTTAATAAAAATAATTTAATACAGTTAGAACAAAATTTGTATGATTGGATGCTTGAAGCAAGTCAAGATGGTAAATTAGAATCAAAAGAATTTGAAAAATGGTGCAAAAAAAATTATCAAAAAATATTAAAATGGTTTGATGATGTGATTAAGTATGAAAGAGATATTTTAATCTCTGAAGGTACTATTGTTAAGGAAAACAAAAAGGTCTTAAAATTATTTAAAGTTATAAATTATAATTTACCAGATTCTTTAATGGAAGAGGCTGAACAGCTAAAAGGATTAAAATTATACCTGAAAGAGTTTACAGTTATTGATCAAAGACAACCAATTGAGGTTAAACTTTGGAATGAATATTTAATATTTGCACAAATATTCGGTATAGCAGACAAGGTTGCTAAACAATTTGAAAAATTATATCCTGAAATTACAGAAGAAATAAATGGATATGGTTATAATTATAATACAATTTATTTTATGAATTATGTATCTGAAAGAAGTTCAAAATCTGTTGAGCAAGCTCAATCATATTCTTCCGGAGGAGGTGGAAGCGGCTCCTTCGGTGGTGGCGGCGGAGGCGGAGGTTTCCGTTAAGCTAACATAAAAAAATAACAAATTGTAAAATTTGATTAAGTTAAACATTAGGCATTAAGTTACATGTTTTAGCACATAGAGCATAAATAAGCAAAATAACAGGATAAACACATGAAATTTAGAATGATTCAAACTCAAATAGTATTGTTGAAACCAAAAAACTAATGATAAATGAGTTTATAAGAAGATTAATTTTGAAATAGTCAAAAAAAGGACACTTTATAAAAAGAATGTTTTTTTTAAATCCTAATTCAATTTTATATTGAATTAGGATTTTATATTTTAAAGTAATATGATAGAATGTAAATAATTCTGTGTAAATATCTATACTTTTCATGAATTAATCAACTTTGAAAATCTCTGTTAATTTATAATTATATGATATTTTGTTTGAAATAATCTTTTTTTTTCTAAAGTTAAGTGTTTGATGTATTTGATTTTTTTCTTTCTTTGGCAAAGAAATACATATATTATACTATAAACAGACTTATTGCACTTATTTAATTAAAAATAAAAATTTAAGAAGAATTAACGTTTTTTTATGAAATAAAAAAATTTTATTGCTTTTTTTTTCTTTTTTTTGTATAATAGTTTTAGAATAAAGAGGTGTGTTTATGGAAAGCAAATATTTACCAATAGGTTCAATATGTACATTAAAAGGAAAAAATAAAAAAGTTATGATAACTGGATATTATTCGGTTGAATTTAAAGGAAATTTAACAATAAAGGATTATTGTGGATGTGTTTATCCAGAGGGTATGTTACTACCAGAATCAGTTTGTAATTTTAATCATGCTGATATTGAAACAATAGATTTTATAGGATATAAAAATGATGAACAAAAAACATTTGAAGATTTATTAAATAGACTTACTGGTAATATTTCAGAAGAAGAAAAAGCAAAAAAATTTCATGAAGATAATGAAATGTTCTTGACTTCTAATAAATCTTATTCAAAATTATTATTTGATGAAAATGGTGTTGTTATGATAGCAGAACCTGCAAAATCAAAAGAACCTGAAAATAATACAAAGTATCATTTTGATGAGAATGGAACAGTAATAAGTGTAGAGAGACCTGAACAAGAAAATCCTTTTCATGTTGAATATAAAGATTCAAAAGAAATAAAAGAAATGCCAACTAAAGATTGGAATATATTTAAAAATATTAAATTTGATGAAAACGGAACAGTAGTAAGTGCTGAGGTAAATGAAGAACCTAAAGAAAATACATTGAATAAAATAGAGTTTGATGAAAATGGTGTTGTTATAGCCGCAAATGGAGAAACATTGAAAACTCAAGATACACCAAAGTCACAATATAGATTCAATGATGATGGCATATTAATATCAGATGGTGTAGAGGTATTAGAAGATGAAAAGACAGCAGCACAGGAGTTAGAAAATGATGCTGTTAAGGTGGATTATAAATTTGATGATGAGGGTAATGTTACATCTGCCAATGAAATAATTCCACCTATTGGTCCTGGGCTTCCAGGGTATGTAGCACCCAAAAAAGAAACAACTACTAGTTCAAAATATCAATTTGATGAGAATGGCACAGTAATATCTTCAAATTAATTATGAAAATCTATTGAAAATATAGATTTTTTTTTGTATAATTTTATATAGATAGAAGAATACAAAGAGGTGCAATATGAGAATCTCATTAATCAAGAATGGTAGAATTTATAATACAGATCTTCCAGTTAAAATAAGTGGAAGTTTTTGGGTTGAAGATGTTGATAAGAATGGTAGTAAAAGAAATTTAATAAATATAACTTCAACAGATAATAGGTGGGTATTAAATAGTAATTTTGAAACTAAAATTATTTCTGATGGAGTAGAGGTAGAAAATTTAACCGTTGAAGAATATTCTTCATGTGAGCTTCAAGTTAAGGGAGAAAAATACCATTATATTTTATATTTTTTACCTGTTTATGATAATAATTCTAGTGAATTTGAAGTAGGATCAAATGTTGATATATATGTTGGTAATGGTGTATCTAATACTATAAATTATAATAATAAATATATAAGTGATAAACAATGTATATTAAGTGAAAAAAATGGTGTTTGGAGTATCAAAAATTTAAACAATAATCCGGTCATTTTTGTTAATAAGGTATGTATTAATGAATCTCTATTAAAAATAGGTGATGTAGTATTTATAATGGGATTAAAAATAATCATATGTGGTAGTTATATAATTACAAACAGTCCTAAAGGAATTGTTGATTATAATTCCCAAATACTTAGAAAAAGAGAAGACATAAATTTAGATAATTCTTCAACACTAATAGAAGAGGATACTGAGACAAAAGTTTACGAAAAGGATGAATATTTCTTTAGAATGCCACGCTTTAGAACTAGTGTAGAGGAAGAAACTATATCTATTGATTCTCCACCAGAACAAGAAAAAGATGATGAAACTCCTTTAGCTTTAACAATTGGGCCTATGATTACTATGGGTATGACTTCAATGGTGACAGGAATTACATCACTTAGTGGTGTTATGGGTGGAACACAAAGTTTAACCTCAGCTTTACCATCCCTTATTACTTGTGGCGCAATGTTACTTAGTATGATGTTTTGGCCTCTTTTACAAAAAAGATTTTCTGCTCATCAAAAAAAGAAAAGAGAAAAATTACGAGTAAAAAAATATAATGAATATATAGAAGAAAGAAGAAATTATATTAAAAATATAGTTGCAAAGCAAAGACAATCATTAATAGAAAATAATATTCCACTTCCTGAATGTAAACAAATAATTATAAATAGAAAAAGAAATTTATGGGAAAGAAAAATAGAACATGACGATTTTTTAAATTTAAGATTAGGTATTGGTGATGTAGATCCATTTATTAAAGTGAATTATCCTGAAGAGCACTTTACGTTAACTACTAATAATTTAAAAGAAGTAGTAGATAAATTAAAATCAGAAACTAGGGTTATGCATGATGTTCCTGTAGCAATTAATTTTACAAAGAAATATATATCAGCTCTTATAGGTAAGAATTCTTTGAATGTTTCATTTATTTATGGATTATTACTACAAATAATGACATTTCATAGTTATGAAGATTTAAAAATTGTAATAATGACCAATGAAGATAATGAATATAAATGGAAGTTTTTGAAAACATCTCCATACTTGTGGGATGATGATAAGAATATTAGATTTTTTTCAACCAACATTGATGAAGCTAATCAATTGTCAATATATTTAGAAAACTATTTTCAAAACAGAAAATATGAAGATGGCGACGTTACAAAAATTAAAACAAATGATTATAAAAATTACAATCCGTATTTTTTCATAATAACAGATGATTATCAACAAATAAGAAATATAGAAATAATAAAAGATTCGTTAAGCCAAAAGGTTAACTATGGTTTTAGTATGTTAATAGTTCAAGAAAGATTGTTAGGTCTTCCTAATGAATGTACAACATTTATTAATATAGATTCAAATACTTCTGGTGTTTTTGAAAATGAACTTACAAAAGATAAACAACAAACTTTTAAAGCTGATTTTATTGGAAATTTAAATATAAAGGAAATATGTAAGTTTGCTTCTAATATTCCAATAGAAATGGCAAAAGATAGATATTCACTTCCAAAAAAATTAGGCTTTTTGGAGATGTATAGTGTAGGAAATATTGAACAATTAAATCCACTTAATAGATGGAAAAACAACAATCCTATTACTAGTTTATCAGCTCCTGTTGGAGTAGATACTAACGGTGAATTGTTTAAACTTGATTTGCATGAAAAGTTTCATGGTCCACACGGTCTTGTTGCTGGTATGACAGGTAGTGGTAAATCAGAATTTATAATAACTTATATTTTATCTATGGCTGTTAATTATAATCCCAATGAAGTTTCTTTTGTACTTATAGATTATAAAGGTGGAGGACTTGCGGGTGCCTTTGAAAATAAGGAAACTGGTATAAAATTACCACATCTTGCTGGTACTATAACGAATTTGGATGTAAATGATATGAAGAGAAGTTTAGCCTCTATTCAAAGTGAATTAAAAAGAAGACAAAGTGTATTTAACCAAGCAAGAGAAAAACTAAGTGAAAGCACTATTGATATATATAAATATCAAAAACTAAGAAGAGAAGGAAAAGTAGAAGAGGCAATACCTCACTTGTTTATAATAAGTGATGAATTTGCGGAATTAAAGAGTCAACAACCAGAATTTATGGAACAACTAATTTCAACAGCACGTATAGGAAGATCACTTGGTGTACATTTAATTTTGGCAACTCAAAAACCTAATGGAGTAGTAGATGATCAAATATGGTCTAATACAAAATTTAGAGTGTGTTTAAAGGTACAAGATAAAGAAGATAGTGTTGATATGATTAAGTGTCCAGATGCTGCATCATTACATGATGTAGGAAGATTTTATCTTCAAGTTGGTTATAATGAATTTTTTGCTTTGGGTCAATCTGCTTATGCAGGAGTTCAATATTTAGCTACTGATAAAATAAGAAAAAAAATAGATACAAATATAAATTTTGTAAATAATGTTGGCTATGTTATAAAAAGTACTAATATAGAAGATGATAATGTAAACATTAAATCTAAAGGAGAAGAACTATCAAATATAGTTAAATATCTTTACAATCTTAGTAAAGAAGAAAAAATAGAATCTAAACAATTATGGCTAGATAAAATTCCAGAAAATATTTATGTAGATGATTTAGAACAAAAATATAATTATACTATAGAAAAATGTAATATTAATCCAGTGGTGGGAGAATATGATGATCCAAGTACTCAGTCACAACATTTATTAACTCTTCCTCTTTCAACTGATGGAAATACTATAATATATGGTGCTGCAGGAATGGGAAAAGATGAACTTATGAGTACAATAATTTATTCAATTATTAAGAATCATACACCGGAAGAAGTCAATTTTTATATTATAGATTGCGGTGCAGAAACACTAAAAATGTTTGAAAGTGCTCCACAAATAGGGGATGTATTACTTTCAAATGATGTCGAGAAAATAAATAATTTATTTAAAATGTTAAAAGAAGAAATAGAAAAGAGAAAAAAAGTATTTAGTGAATATGGTGGTTCATATGAAGCATATGTAAAGACAAGTGGAAACATAATTCCTACAATAATAGTTATGATTAATTTATACGAAGCATTTGAAGAAATGTATCCCGATTTTGAAAATGATTTTAATTCACTAACTCGTGAGGGGTTAAAATACGGTATTGTGTTTATTATAAGCACTAGTGGTGTTAATTTTATAAGATATAAATTAAAACAAAACTTTAAACAAAATTTAGTTCTTCAATTAAATGATGAAAATGATTATGCAGATATAATTGGTAATACACATGGATTATATCCATCAAAAATAAAGGGTAGAGGATTAATTAAATTTAAAGAAATATATGAATTTCAATCAGCAAAATTAAAAAATAAAAGTAATGAATATATAAAAGAAATGTGTAATGCATTGTCAAAAAACTTTAAAACAAGAGCAAGAAAAGTACCAATATTACCAAAAATTGTAAATTTTGCTGAAGTTAGTGAAAATATAAAAGGATTAAATTCTATACCAGTTGGAATAGAAAAAAATAGTTTAAAAGTATCAACTTTTGATCTAAAAAGTAAACCAGTGTTACTTATATCTTCTACTGAATTTACAGCTTTTGAATCATTTGTTCCAGAATTTGTTAAGGTTTGCAGTTGTAATAAAAATTTATCTATAAATTTAATAGATGCTGAAAAACTATTTGAAAATGAAAAATTAAACTGTAATTATATAAAAGATAAATATGATAATATATTTAATAATATATATTCATATCTAGAAAAATTAAATCAAATATATATTTCTAGTAATTATAATGAGAGTTCAATTTCTAATTGTCAAGAATTATTAGTAATAATAGTAGGATTTAGCCAATTTAAAAACAAGCTATCACCTGATAATCAAACTAGATTAGAACAATTTATGTTAATGACAAAAGATATTAGAAAGTTAAGTTGTGTCATTGTTGATACAATTGATAATATTAAGCAATTTGAATACGAAAGTTGGTATAAAACAGTAGTTCCTAGTAACCATGCAATATGGATAGGAGATGGAATATCTGATCAATATACAATCAAATTATCTAAAAACCCAAAATACATTAAAGAAGAGATTGGAAATAGATTTGGTTATAGTATAAAAAAGGGAAACCCAGTATTAATAAAAGTACTTAGTAATTCTGAGGTAGAAGAAGAGGATGATGTAGATGAATAAAATACTTATAACAATTGTGGTTCCTATGGTAGAAAAGGAATATGATGTATTTATTCCTGTTTCTAAAAATATAGATATTGCTAAAAAATTGATAGTAAAGACTATAAATGAGTTAACTGAAAATCATTTTCCAATTAAGGATAGATGTGTATTAATGTCCAGTGATGGTGTTATATTTAGAAACATACAAACTATTAAAGAATGTAATATAAAAAATGGTGATAGAATTATACTAATATAAGCAGTGTAAAATCTGCTTATTTTTTTCATAAATGTATTGACATGTAATGAAAAAAATGAGAAAATTAAATAGTAGAAGAATAGGGATGTAGTGTATACTTTATATTATATTCTTTTGTAGGAGGTGAAAACATGGCAAAAATTAATATGGATCCAGAACAAGCTATTGCTTGTGGAAATCAAATCATTCAAAATGCAGGAACATACAACAATGAAATAAAGAAAATTTATAGTATTGTAAGTGATTTAAAAACAACTTGGACAGGTTCTGCTGCTCAAAGATTTACAGACAACATTGATTCATTTAGAACAGATTATGAAAAGTTTGGTCAATTAATAAATGATTTTGGAGAACTTTTAGTAGCAATCGGAAAAGATTATAAAAATTTAGAAGAAAATTTATAATAAAGGAGGTAATATCATGGCAATGACATTTAGTTCACAAGGATGTAGAGCTGCAGCAAATGATTTAACAAAATCAGCAAATACATTAGATCAATTACTAAATAGCGATTTAACAAGTGTTATTAATAGGGTAAGAGGGTTATATCAAAGTGAAACTGCAGATGAATTATATGCTGCATTTGATAAAATGAAAGCTAAATTTCCTGAGTTTATTAAATCAGTAACAGATTGTTCAAATTACTTAAGCAATACAGTAGCTCCTGCTTATGAAAAAGTTGAGGCAACTGCATCTAGTAAGATAGGTTAATGTTAATAAGTGTCTTAAGAAATTAAGACATTTATAAATAAGAGTTAAAGTTATTTAACTTTTATTTATGAATAGGAGTGATAATATGTCTTTAACAAAATCACAAATTAAGCAGAAAATTAATCAATTAGAGCGTAAGAAAAAAGGATATGAACAAGATAGAAATAATTATAAAAATTCATTAAATTATGCGAATAGATTAGTAAGCGAATTAAATACAAGTAATAGATATTTAGAAGGTGCTAATAGTAATTTAAAACAATATTTTAAAATAAATGGAAAATTAGGAGATAATGGTAAAACTAATTCAGTACAAGAAGAAATTATATCAATAATTAATGAATTGAGAAGTAAAGTAATACCAAATATAAATAATAATATAAATAATTTAAATGCAAATATAAATAGTTTAAATGTTCAAATTAATAAATTGTGGCGAGATTATAATCGTGCAGAACAATAAGTAGGAGGAGTATAGATGGGAGCTATAATACTAGATGCAAGTAAGGTTAATTCATATGTATTACCGAATTTGACAAAATCAAAAAATATCATATTAAGTGCATGTAGTATTAATAATGCATTAAGAAATTCTTTACCAAATTCATTTTCTTATAAAAATTATATATCAAATATAGCTACTCAACTATATAATATTCAAAAAGAGATAGGTAATATAAATCAGATTATAACAAAAAAAATAGAGAAGGCAAAATCAATAGAATCGAGTGGTCAAAATAGAACTGCTGCAATATCTCGTATAGCTTCTAGTATAGGTGCTATAAGTGGTACTGTAGGTGGAGCTATGATTGGTTCTACAAGTGGAGTAGCTGGAGCTGTTATTGGCGCAACAATTGGAAATAAAGTTGGAAAAACTATAGGAAATACAGGAGCCAAGATTGTAGGAAAAACAGTTAGTGGAATAAAAAAAATAGGTTCATCTATAGTAAATGGATTTAAATGGATTGGTTCAAAAGTAACAAAAGCTTATAAATCTGCCACAAGTTGGATAAGTGATAAAGCAAAAAAAGTTAGTAATTGGGTAGTAGAAAAATTCGAGTCTGCAAAAAAATGGACTTGTAAAGCATTAAAAGATACAGGTGCATTTATATCAAAAACAGCTAAATCGGTATGGTCATGGATTAAAAATGCAGGAAAAACAATAGGGAAACATTTAAAGAAAATTGGAGCTTCAATTGCAAATGGTGTTGTTGCTTTGGTGAAAGGTGTTGTAAGCTTAGTTGAATCATTAGGTGATTTAATTATTTTGATAGGCTCAGGTATAGGTACTATAGGAACTGCTTTGTATGATTTGGGTAATGGTATAGCAACTGGTAATTGGAATTTTGATGCAACTAAAGGCCTTTGGAAAAAGACTAAATCAATAGTTTCGTATCAATGGACAAATAAGGTGTTTGATGCATTTTATGAAACTAAGGTAGGTAAGTGGTTGGATAGCAATGCATATAAACCTTTTAAATCAGATGGAATTGCATGTCAAATATTAGAGGGTGTAGGGTATGCGGCTGGTGTTATGGCACTTACTGTATTAACATTTGGTGTTGGTGGAGCGGCTATAGGAGCATCAACAACTGTATCAGCTGGAACCATGGCTGTGACCGCAGCTGCTGTGGGATTTGGAAAGTATACGGCAGAAGAATGGAACAAAAATAGTATTTCCATAAATTATAATGGTACTGATATGGATATTGCTATAGATTATGAAAAGTATTCACAAATAGAAAAATTAAAATCAGGTGAAACAACTACAATAAGTCAACAAATTACTTTAGCAGATGGTAGTGTACAAGAAATAAAATTTTATATTACGGCAAAAGGTAATGGAAAATATTTAATAACCGATTCACAAGGTAATGTAGCAAAATTAAATGATTTAAAAGAATCATCAACTGTTAAAGGCTTAGCAATAGGTGGGTTAAAAAGTGCTTGGGAAGGAGCACAATGGTATGTAGGTGGAAAAATAAATGGCTTATTTAAAGGAGCTAATAGTGCTATATCTAACAAAATCTTAGGTAATATAACTCGAGTTGGATTAGACTCACTTACAGGAGCAGTTGAGGTACCTTTTCAATCATTTGTTACAATGTTATCTGAAGGAAAATCTTGGAGTGAAGCATGGGATGCTAATGGTGGCTGGGATGCAGTAAAAAAACAAGCAGTTATTGGTGCAATTGCTTCTGAATTTGGTGAAGGCATAGATATTATTACTGGCAGTGTTGCTTCAAAAAAAATAGTTTCAGCTTTAGAAAACTCAAATGAAAAAACAGATACGATAATAGCAAAGCAGTTGTCTAAATTATCTGATTTAGATGTAAAAAAATTATTGGATAGTATGGATGATGCATCAAAAGTCAAGGTTTTAAAAAATATGGATCCTAAGAGACTAGCGGAATTTAGTAAAATGTATGGTGGTGTTAATAGTAAAAATCAGTTAAAATCAGCAGATATGGCTTTTGGAGACCGAGAAACTGTTGATTTTGGAAGTTTTAGAAACAATAATTTGAATCAAGAAACGATTTCTTCAATTGATATGGATAGATTTAAGAATGTATTTGAAATTTGCAAAAATAAATTTGGAGAAGACGAAACAATAGCAAGATTAAAAGCAATTGTGGATCCAAAAAGTAGTAGATATGGTGATTTTAGTTTAATTACACGTACAGATGGAGCAAGAGAAATTTTGTCTAATTATACGCCAAATCAAATTAATCGTATGTTGGAAAATTTGAAAACTAATATTTCACCTAAGACTAATTTAGCAGGTATTCATCAATTTTATAACAAATTAGATCAATATGGTGTGGATCAGGCTGATGTTGAGAATTTATGTGTATATATATATGACGGAAAGATGTACAGTTATAGACAAGCAAAAAAAGTTGTTAATAATGCAGTAGAGAAAAATTTGCCTGTTCCAAAATTTACTAAAAAAGCAACTCCAGAATATTTTAAATTAAAAAATAAACTTATTAATAAAGGATTTACAAATGTTGAAGCTTCTGTTATC
Source organism: Bacteroidaceae bacterium (assembly GCA_963616135.1). GTDB lineage: Bacteria > Bacillota_I > Bacilli_A > RF39 > UBA660 > UMGS1613. Next base: position 19,329 of record CAVEJT010000005.1, read on the forward strand.
TTGTCTTCAATAAATGATGCGGGAGCTTGTAGTTATGCTTCAGTTTGTAATGAGATATTTTATCAATTTAGAGATGTTCCAAATTTGTTTGAAGAAAAATTTGGCTACCCAATGTACAAAATAGTTAATGGAAAAACAACATTAAATTCGAGTGAATTGTTAGTTGATTTGTATACTTTTGCAAATGATACAAAAAATGGTGGGAAATTTATTACAAATGGTGGAATAAATAGCCAATATTTATCGGATACGATAGATGTATATGGTCGTAATATATTGGAATCAAAAGAACAAATATATATGTCTAGTTCACGTGGCAAAAATGCCGATGTTGTTGATAAGTTCTTAAAATCGAAATCACCAGATTTGGAGTTTAAATCAAATATATTTATTAATAATAATTATGATAAGGTAATTTACTCGGACCAAGCGGTAAATAATATTGTAAAACAATTAAACGAAGAGATAGAAAGTGGAAAATCGGTAAGTATGGGAATATATTATAATAAAAAAAATAATGACAAAGTGATAAGAATGCTTTCATATGATGAAGCATCATACAGCAGTATGAGAACGGATAGTTGGAAAGAGGGATTTGGTCATTCTGTTACAGTTACTGGAACTACAAATGAAGGTATATGCGTAAGTTCATGGGGAAAGATGTATTTAATACCATATGAAGATTTATTTCAGGGCGGTAGGTTTATTATAACGATTGAGAATATAAAAAATGCGATAGGAGGTTAGTAATGGAAAATGAAATAAAATTACTGTTAAGTAAATTGTTATACGTTAAATTGGGATTAGAAAAATATGAAAAAGAATTAATAAGCTTTAATATAGAAGAAAAAAATATTGTAAATGAGAATAAAATCACGCTTTCTTCAAAGTATTTTTTCCTTCTAAATGAAATAAATTTAGATAAATTATCTGCTGATGAATATGCATATTTGAATAGTACTATTCCAGAGTTAGATAATCTTAATCTTGATAAATTAAATGAATTGAATAGGTTTTTGGATAATAAAATGTATGATTTGCTTTTACCAGAAACACAATTAAAGTACCTTTATTGGGGTGAATCTGACTATAATCATATGGCACCATCTGATTCTATTGTATTAGGTTTACATTATAAATTGAATATAGATGAAGATGAAGCATCTATATATACGAAACAAGAAATTGTAACCAATATAGCGAATAAGATTCAAGAAGAATCAATGAAAAAACATAATATTAAAGTTGCAGTAATTTTATATGATAATATGAAATTAACAAATGCAAGACAATTATAATATTAAACATTTAACAAAGAAGGAGGAAAGAAAATATGAATAATGTAGGAGAAAAATATTTACCAATAGGGACGGTAGTTATGTTAACAGGAGGAACAAAAAGGGTTATGATAACTGGATTCTGTTCAATGCCTGCGGAAGATGGATCGGAAATGTTTGATTATAGTGGATGTATGTATCCAGAAGGCTTTTTGTCAAGTGATCAAACGGCACTTTTCAATCATAATCAAATAAGTCAAATATATCATATGGGGCTTATAGATAATGAAGAAATACAATTTAAAGCAAATTTAAAGACTTTGGTTTCACAAATGAATAATACAGTTCAAAATAACACTGTGAATGCATCAACAAATCAACAAAGTTCAGTATCACAATCATCACAGAATAGTCAACAAACAGTAGAAAATATACCACCTATTGGTCCAGGTCTTCCAGGGTATGTAGCACCTGCCGCACCTGCAAATACTCAACAGGTATCGTCTCAACAAGGTATTGCTAATATTCAATTTGATGAGAATGGCACAGTAATATCTGCAAATTAATAGAATTTATATTCTATTTTTTTATTGCTTTTTGAATGTTATAAAGTTATAATTAAATAGGTGGTATAATGAATATAGTAGAACAAGCAAAATTATTTGCTATTAAAGCACATTTTAATCAAGTTAGAAAAACAGAAAAAGATAAACCAATGATAATACATCCTATAGATGTAGGTAATATATTAAAACAGTATAATTTTGATGATAATGTAATATCTGCAGGCATTCTTCATGATGTTATAGAAGATACTAAGTATACAAAAGAAAATATACTTAATTTATTTGGAGAAGATATTTTATCATTAGTACTTGGTGATACTGAGATTGATAAAAGTTTGTCTTGGGAAGAGAGGAAAAAATATACAATAGATACTGTTAAAAATCTAGATTTAAGACACAAAGCAATATGTTGTGCAGATAAGATTAGCAATCTTGAAGATATGATGATATTATTTGAAAAGAATGGTAAATATGATTTTAGTAGTTTTAAAAGAGGATTTGAAGAACAAAAATGGTATTTTACACATCTATATGAAAGTCTAATATATAATGAGGATTCAAATCATCCTATGTTTATTAGATTAAAAAAATTAATTGATTATATTTTTAATAATAAAAAAGATGATGATTATGTAAAAAATGTAATATATAAGGATTCTAAGGAAGAATATAGTGAAGTTTTAAAATTACATTTTAAAAAATTAGAAATAAAAAAACTTAAAAATATATTTGATAATAAGTCTTATGTAATTGAATTTACTGGTACACCTAGAACAGGTAAAACAACTTTAATAAATAATTTAAAAGATTTTTTTAAAAAAGCAAATTTTGAAGTAGAAGTATTAGAAGAATTTACTACTTCATTAAAATATAAAACAAAGATATATCCAAAATTAAAAAATGAATATAAAAATATAATAAATCAAGAAATACCTAAATATGTATTAAAACAATTAAATCATTCAATAAAAGAGGATAATGATATTATAATAATTGATAGATCGCTTTTTGATAGATTGATTTGGGCTGATAGATTGTATGTGAAAGATGGTTTTACTTTGGAAGAGTATGAAAATTATAAAGCTAAGTATATTCCTATTATTAAGAAAAAGATAAATGTAGTAGTAGCTCTTTTTACTGATAGTATTACTTGTTTAAAAAGAGATTATAATGCAAATTTATCTTTAGAGAAAAGAAATTTTTTAAATAAAGAAAATGTTGATGAATATAACACAGCTTTATTAAATATGAAAGAGTTATCAAAAAAAGAAAATATTAATTTAATGTTATTTGATACTACACAAAAAAGTCAAAGACAGATATCTATAGAGATTGTTAATGCTATATTAGATGATATGAGAAAGTATTATATAGATTATATAAAAAGAAAAATAGAGAAATATAATAATAATTAGTTATTACACCATTCAAATTATAAATACCTTCATACAATAAACTAGATAGGAGGTATTTATGTTGTTTAATAGAAATTGTGGTTGTGGGTGTAATAGACAAATGCAACAAATGGAACAACCTATAATGGAACCAGTAATAACTAAATGTGTAGAAAAAGAATTCTACCATGAAGTACCACATTGTTGCCCAATACATACTCATGTAATAAATAAACATATATATACACATACTTATACACCAAAATATACTTGTGATGAAGAAAATGTAGTAATAAATAATGATTGTGGTGGATGCGCTGGACAAATGTTTAATAATAGATAAGAATAGATATTTCTATTCTTTTTTAATATTTTCTAAATTAGTTTTTTGATTTGATATATACCATCACAAAAGAATAATTTTCATCTTTTTTTCTATTATTTTCGAAAAAATATTCATTCTATATCTTGTAACTTGTTAAATAAAAGAGAGGTTAAATATGAAACAAAATAAGTTTGAAACAATTACAAAATTATTTGAAAGTAACGAAATTAGAAGTGTTTGGAATAAAGCGGAAGAAGATTGTTACTTTAGTGTTGTTGATATTATTGCAGCATTAGTAAAAAATAAGATACCTAGAAATTATTGGAGTGACATAAAAAGAAGATTAATTGATGAAGGAAGTGAGTTGCACGATTTTTTCGTACAACTGAAATTAAAGTCGCAAAATGATGGGAAAGGGTATTTAACTGATACTTTAAATACTGAAGGAGTATTTAGAATTATCGAATCTGTACCTAGTCCAAAAGTTGAACCTTTTAAGTTATGTTAAGAAAAAGTATTAGATAAAATGATTGATATTGAAGTGGCATTAACTGATTTAAGTGAATTTGCAACTAGAGAACTAGTAAAGAAACATAAATCAGTTGGATTAAAAACTAATAAAGAGATATCTAAAATGGGTGGACATGTTTGATAGTGAAGATGTTTACTAGTTTGTTATGAAATAAATTAAATTGTTGATGTAGCAAAGATTAGCAATAATAAATTAGATATTTTATATAACGATATATTTCACAAATTTTAAAAAAAGTGTTGACTTTTGTAGAAATATAGTGTAATATATAATTAGCTTAAAGATATTAGCAAACAAGAAATATTTTAATTACTGTGATAAAATATCAAGTAATTCTGATTAAACCATTTAATCCATAAATATTTCTCAAAAAAAACGCTAAAGAATATTAAGTAAAAAACGTTATATAATAAGAATTATATAATTGTATTTACTTGATATTCAATGATGGAAAGCATTTATATGCGATTTCTGCCAGCTTTAAGTTTTACAATTGTAAGAAGAGAGAAACTTCTATGGTGGGAATGCTACACTAGATACTGATAATATTTAGTATGTGGTTTTCTAAACTCGAAAGTAACAGTTTTATCAGAATTGTTGCTTTTTTGTTTATATTATTTTATAATTAATATGGTGGTAGTATGAAGGCTTTGACAATAAAAGAACCATGGGCTAGTTTGATAATAAATAAATATAAAGAATATGAGTTCAGAAGTTGGAAAACAAATTATAGAGGTAAGATATTAATTCATGCTGGACTTACTCTTGAACGTGATATGATAGAAAGATTTTCGTGTTACAATTTAAATTATAAAATGGGATATATAATAGGTGAGGCAACTCTTGTAGATTGTATTGCTGTAGATGATAAATTTAATAATGAATTAAGGATAAAAAATCCAATTGTGTATGCTAAAAGCAATCATATCGAAGATTATGCTTGGAAATTAGAAAATATTAAAAAATATGAAAAACCTATTCCTGCAAAAGGGAAGTTAGGTTTATGGAATTATGAGGTGAGTAAAATGCATGAAATGAGATTAAATAATGGTCCATTTAATTCAATAAAAAGTGGTAGTAAAACAATTGAAATGAGATTAAATGATGAGAAAAGAAAATTAGTAAAAATAGGCGATACTATAAAGTTTGTAAATAGAAATACTGGTGAGTATATTATTACTACGGTAGTAAACTTACATCATTATGAAAATTTTGATGAATTATATAAACATTTTAATAAAGTATCTTTAGGATATAAAGATAATGAAGTAGCAAGTCCAAAAGATATGGAAAAATATTATTCCATAGAAGAACAAAAAAGATATGGTGTATTAGGTATAGAATTATCTTTGATGTAAATTTTTCTATTTACTTTACATATTTAATTCAAAAAATTTTTGTTTACAATTAGATATATAAATTATATGGTATAATTAAATAAGGAAAGGTGGTACTATGAATAAAAATAGAATTTTTGGTTTTGTTGCTATAGGAGCTGCAGTGTTGTTGATAGTAAGCTTATTTTTACCTTATGTATCTGTATTTTCAATAAGCAAAAGTTTATGGAAAGGTGAAGATCCCTCAAGAGTAATTTTATTATTATTGAGTTTGTTTGTTATTGCATTATATTTAATAAATAAGAAAACAGAAATGAGTTATATAACATCTGGTTTTGGAACTTTTTATTTAATTTGCATGATAATTCAAAATGAAGGCTTAGAATATTTCTCAATAGGTTTTTATTTAATTTTATTATCTTCTATAACTATAGGTGTTATGACATTCTTGTATGATGAAAAAGAATCACATGCTATAATAAATTTATCTTTTAATAAAGGTAATACAGTTAATTTACAACCTGTATATCAAACTCAAAACAATGTTGATAGCCAAGTTCAATATCAAAATGTTCAACAACAAAATAGTTTTAATAATCAAGTTCAACAACAAATTGTTGGGTATGATCCAAATACAGGAAATCCAATTTATTCTAATAATAATAATTAGTAGTGTAAACTACTTTTTATTTTGATTTAAATAATATTCATCTAATGTAAGCTTGTTTTTATATAAGTAATAAGATAATTTAGTACCAACATATCTATAATGCCAAGGTTCATATTTAAATCCAGTAATGTGAAATTTCGCTTTAGGATATCTTAAAATAAATCCATATTTATATGAGTTTTTATTCATCCAAATAAATTCTTTAGTGTCTTCAAAATTATCATAATCAAGAGATGAATCTGCTACATCAACGGCTAAACCAGTTTGATGTTCTGAATGCCCAGCTCTAGCACTTGCCATATCTGCATAGTAAATTCCCTTATCTAAGCAGTAATTATTATATAGTTTTTCTTGATAGTCATAACTTCTATAGGTAGATGTAGCTACTATATTTAATCCATCCTTTTTAGCGTCTTCAGCCATTTTTTCAAAAAATATTTTTGCTTCCTTTCTTAAATATTTATCCTTGCAAGCGTACTTAATATCTAACAGTTCTAGATCATTTGGTACATATTCTTTCTCAAGTCTAATATTTTTATTTACCAATGTATCAATATTAACTTTATTTATTACTTTAATATCTTTGTAAAAATTACCATTCTCTAAAATGATAAGTAATAAAATATAAATAACTTTTTCCATATAATCACCATTATATTATATGAAAAAAAGATAGAAATTCTATCTTAAAAAGTAAGCATAATATTCTTCATATGAAATATTATTTTCTTTTATGTATTTAGCAATATCTACTCCAACATAACGATAATGCCATGATTCATATATATATCCAGTTAAATCTTCTTTATCTTTAGGAAATCTTAAAATAAATCCATATTTGTAAGCATTTTTATCTAACCATTCAAATTCCTTTGTATTTTCAAATTCTCCAAATGATACATGACTTCCATTTGTAAGATCTGCAGAATAACCTAATTGATGTTCAGAATATCCTGGTCTAGCAGAGTAGGTATCTGCAGCTTTAACTCCATCTGTTTTAACATAGTTGTTATAAAGTATTGATTGAAAATTATAATCTCTATAAGCTGTTGTAATTTGTATAGTTAAACCTTCTTTTTTAGCAGCATTTGCCATTTTTTCAAAATTTTCATATGCAGTTTTATTTAGTTTAGCATTCCCACCAGGAACATTTATAATGTCTACTCCTGTATAGTCACTACCCAAATAATAATATTTATTAACTAAAGTATACATTCCTTTAGAAGTATCAGCAGGCATTGAATCATCATAAGCCTTTTTATCTAAATTAGAATTAACTTGAGCCACAATATCTTTAAAACTTAAACTTTTATTTTTATCATAATAACTAATATATCTATCTAAATTATCTATTATAAAATATTTCTCGTTTACAAAGTTAATAGCAAGTTCATCAACATTACTATAGTTATTTATATATTTAATTATTCCATCTACATTATCATATTTTTCTAATAGACTCATATATTTATCAATATTTTTCTCAATAAAATCATTATTGTTAACAACACTCATAATTTTAGTATAATCAACTTTTTCATATTTTAAAGAATATTTCATATATAAATCTAGTTTATTTGGATTATAGTTATCACTATTAATTATATAACTTACATTTTTATTATACTTATATTTTTTAATAGTTTCTACTTCAGATTTAGTTAATTTATTTATCTCATTTATTTCAAGTTCATTATATCCTTTAGCTTTTAGAGAATCTTTATTTTTATTACTGAAACACAAAATAATTCCAATAATAGTAAATAATATAAATAAAACAAGTACAACTTTTACACTTTTCTTTAATTTTTTCTTTTTTCTTTTCATATCATCACCTTAATTATTATATCATAAATTATAAAAAAAGGGATATAAATCCCTTAATCTACATAATATGCATAATATTCATCAAATGTAATATTATTTTCTTTTATGTATGTAGCAGCTTCAACTCCAACATAACGATAATGCCATGATTCATAATTATATCCAGTTAAATATTCTTTATCTTTAGGATATCTTAAAATAAAACCATATTTATGAGCATTTTCTTGTAACCATTTAAATTCTTCAAACTCTTCAAATGTAGCGGCTCTAGAGCCTGGAGCTTGGATATCTATTGCCATACCTGTTTGATGTTCAGAAAATCCTGGTTTAGCAGCAATCGTATCGGCATATTCTTCTCCCTTAGAATTTTTATACATATTATAAATTTCTTCTTGATCTTCATAACTTCTAAAAGAAGAATTAATTATAAGACTTAATCCAGCCTCTTTAGCAGCTTTAAACATCTTAATAAATTCATTATAAGCCTCACTAGTTAACATTTGATTTTCACCATAACTATATTGTTTACTTACAACAATCATTTTATCTGAATTATAAGTATTATCTAAATAATTAAATTTATTAGTAAGCATAAGAATACCTTTGCTAATATCAGTTTTTTTAGGATCCTTATAAAATTCTTTATCAGCTCCTACATTTACTATAGCTATAACATCAGAAAAACTTTTATCATTATTTTTATTGTATTCTATATATTTTTTTAAATTTTTTTCTAAAAAATATTTTTCATTTATAATCTTTATTATATCTTTGTTATAATCTATTGATAGTAAATAATCTTTTGATGTGTTATCTAATTTTTCTAGTTTGTTTAAATCATCTTTTACATATCCATGTTTTAATAATTTATATTCATAAGTTTTATGATAATTAATAGTTTTTACTAAAAATATAACTCCTATAATAATACCTATTAAAATAATAATACCTAAAATAATTAAAGGCAGTTTTTTAAATTTTCTTCCTCTCATACCATCACCACTATTATTGTAACACATTTCTTACCAATTTTATACATTTTAAATAGAAAAAGTGTTATAATTAAAGAGGTGGTTGAATGATAGGAATAATAGTAGCAGAAGAAAAAGAATTAGAAGAAGTACTTAATATAGCATTAATAAAAAATAAAAGAGATATATTTGATAAAACATTTTATATTGGATCTATAAATAAAAAAGAAGTAGTTATTGTAAAAAGTAATGTAGGCAAAGTAAATAGTGCGAGGAGTGCTCAAATGCTTATAGATAATTTTGATATTAGGATAGTTATAAATATAGGTACTTCGGGAAGTGTAGATAATAATTTAAATATTGGTGATGTTGTTGTTGCAGATAGATTATATCAATATGATTTTGATGTAACAGCTTTTGGAAGAAAATTAGGTGAAATAGAAAATATTGGTGAGTGTATTTATACTGATAAAAATATCTTGAACAAAATAAGTAAAGATTTAATAGTAGGTGGGATAGCTTCTGGAGATAAATTTATAACACGTATGGAAGATAAAACATTTATAAGAGATAAATTTAATGTAGTGTGTATTGAGATGGAAGGAGCAAGTATTGCTCAAGTTTGTTATTTATCAAATACACCATTCTTAGTGATTAGATCTATAACAGATAAATTAGATGGTACATCAGAGATTGATTTTGTTAAATTTTTGGAGTATTCATCACGTAAAGTAGCTAATATATTAAAAGATATAATAGAAGATATATAGTGTAAACTATGTATCTTTTTGTAAATAATCAGTAGAACTTACATAAAATTATTTGAATAAGTTATAAAGTATAGTAAAATTAAATAGTAAGGAGGATATTATGAGTATAATAAAACTAAAAAATGTATCTAAATTTTATTATAAAAAAGGTGTGATTGCTAGTGGATTTACTCGTGTTAATTTAGAACTTAATATGGGTGAATTTGTAGCTATTACAGGAGAGAGTGGTAGTGGTAAATCAACCCTTTTAAATGTAATAAGTGGACTTGATACATATGAAGAAGGAGAAATGTATATAAATGGTGAGGAGACAAGCCATTATACAGAAAAAGATTTTGAAGATTATAGAAGAAAATATGTAGGTAATATCTTTCAAAATTTTAATTTAGTAAATAGTTATACAGTATATCAAAATATAGAACTTGTATTATTATTGAATGGTAAAAAGAAAAAAGAAATAAAAAGTGAAGTTCTAAGTTTGATAAAAAAAGTAGGTCTTTATAAATTTAGAAGAACTAAAGTGTCTAGATTATCAGGTGGACAAAAACAAAGAGTAGCTATTGCTCGTGCACTTGCAAAAAATACACCTATGATAATAGCAGATGAGCCAACTGGTAACTTAGATAGTAAATCAGCTCGTGAGATTATTAAATTATTAAGTGAAATATCTAAAGATAAATTGGTTGTTGTGGTAACACATAATTATGAGCAAGTAGAAGAGTATGTAACTCGTAAAATAAAAATGCATGATGGACGTATTTTAGAAGATAAAAAAATTAAGGAAAAAGAATTAGTTACAAATGTAAAAGAATCTTCACATAAAACAATAACACATTTAAATAAGGTTAGATTGGCTCTTAGAAATACATTTAATATAGTACCTAAATTCTTATTAATACTTTTAGTTTATTTATTTATAGTCGTTTCATTAATCAGTGAATATGCTTCATTTAAGGAACAAGAGTATATAGAATCTAAATCAGGAGATAATTATATATTTAGTAATATAAGTGATGCTAGAATTGTACTAAAAAAGAAAGATAAAAGTGCTTTTACTAAAGAAGATTATGAATCTATAAAAAAGCTAGATAATATAGATTATATAGTTTATAATGATTTACTTCTAGATTCTTATATAAGTTTAAGTGATGACGCTAATTTTGAATTTGGTGGAAGTGTTAATGATATAGCTAATTTTAGAGGAAATCTAGATGTAGGTAGAATGCCTAATAATCCTAGTGAAATAGTTATAGAGGGTAGTAAATATGATTATTATTTAGCAACCATTAGTGAAGAACTTATGAACCATGATTTGTATTTTAGATCATTTTATGGTGATGATTTAGATAAATCAAATAAATTAAGAATAGTAGGAATTAAATATAATGAAAATGAGAATGATTACAATTATAGATTTTATGTAAATGAGTCTTTAATAAATAATTTTTCTTTTCAAATTAATCAAAGTTTTAGTACTGTAAAATATTTATTTCAAAATAAATATTATGATACAAATAATTGGAATCCATCAAATAGAATAACTTATAATTCTAATATAAGTGATGGATATGCATATATATCAGATGATAATAATTATATATGTCCTAAAGAAAATTGCATAAACGAACAAATTATAATAGAAGTAAAAAATATATATTATAAAGATAGTATAGATTTAAGAGTTAATAAAGTTTATAACAAAAAAACAATGCCTTCATTACTTGGAATAGATAATTATGAAGAAGTTAATGGAACTATATTTATAAGTGTTAATGATTATAATAGTTTATTTAATAAAGATAATTATCAAAGTAGTGTATTTGTAAAAGATGTTAAACTACTAGATAAAACGGCAAGTAAGTTAGATGATTTAGGATTTAATGTATTACCAATAAAGAATACTTTAGTAAGCTCTGGAGGACAACAATTTATAAAAATTTTAAGTACAGTAGTAACAATTATTTTAGTTATAGTATTATTCTTTATTTCTTACTTTGTAATAAGAGTAATATTAAAATCAAGGAATAAATATTTTTCAACAATAAGAATACTTGGAGCAACTCAAAGTACAGCTAGACAATTACTTATATTAGAACTTTTCATAGTATCTAATATAGCATTCTTTTCATTTTTGATATTTGTATATATGTGTAGTTTAAATATATTTGATGTAAAATTTGTACATACAATTATTAATTATTTAAAAGTTAAAGATTATATTATTCTATATGTAATACTTATAACAATGTCTTATTTAATTAGTATGAAGTTTGCTAAAAAACTATTTAAGAAAAGTGCAATGGTAACACTTGGAGAGGAGGTATAAAATGATAATACTAGATAAGGTTAATAAATACTTCAATAAGGGTAGAAAAAATGAAGTACACGTTATTGATAATACAACTCTTACTTTAGGTGATACTGGACTTGTCGCACTTTTAGGTCCTAGTGGATGTGGAAAGACTACATTACTTAATACTATAGGTGGATTAGACAGAATAAAAAGGGGAAAAATAATAATAGATGGAAAAAAGATTAGTAGTAGATCTTATAGAAAAGTAGATAAAATAAGGAATTTAAATATTGGTTATATATTTCAAGATTATAAATTAATTGATAATTTAAGTGTTTATGATAATGTTGCTTTAGTACTTAAAATGATTGGTATTAAAGATAAAAAAGAAATAAAAAAAAGAGTAGAATATGTACTTGATAAAACAGGAATGTTAAGATATAAAAGAAGACCTGCTAGTATGTTATCAGGTGGAGAAAGACAGAGAGTAGGTATAGCGCGTGCTATAGTAAAAGATCCAAGTATAATTTTAGCAGATGAACCTACAGGAAATTTGGATAGTAAGAATTCACTTGAAATCATGAAAATAATTGCTTCAATTTCAAAAGAAAGACTTGTAATACTTGTAACACATGAACAAGATCTCGCACATTTCTATGCATCAAGAATAATAGAAATAAGCGATGGTAAAATAATTCGTGATTACGAAAATGATATAGAAGATGCTCTAGATTATAAAATGGATAATTCTTTTTACTTAAAAGATTTTAAAAATAACAGTAAATTAAAAGAGAATAATGTAGATATAGATGTTTATAGTGATTCTTTTAAAGAATTAAAATTAGATATAGTTCTTAAGAATGGTAATATTTATATTAAAAGTAATACGAGTGATAAAATAGAAATAGTAGATGAGTCATCTAGTATAGAATTTATAGATGATAATTATAAAAAAATAGAGAAAAAAGATATAGATACTTATAAATTTAAGTTTAATGATATAATAAATAAAAATATAAAAAAGAAATATTCATCTATATTAAATCCAATAACACTCTTAATAAATGGATTTAAAAAAGTATTTGATTATACATTTTTAAAAAAGATACTTTTAATAGGTTTCTTAGTATCAGGTTCATTTATAATGTTTGCAACCAGTAGAATATGTTCTACATTTAGAGTACCTGATGAAGATTTTGTTAAATATAATAAAAATTATTTATTAGTAGAAAAAAAGAAAATAAAAGTAGAAGACTATTTGAACTATGAATCATTAGATTATGTAAATTATATATTACCAGGAAGTTCTATTGTTAAATTTAATTTAAGTTTGGATGATTATTATCAATCTATTAATACTAAAGAAAATTTAACAGGTTCTATAACTTCTATAGATACAATAAATAAAGAGGATCTAATATTAGGAACTATGCCAGAAAATAATAGTCAAATAGTAGTAGATAAATTAACTATTGAAAATATGTTGAAAAGTTCTGAATTACTAACTATGATAGGTATTAATGATTATACTAAATTATTAAATAGAATAGTTAATATTCCTAATGTAGGAAACTTTGAAATAGTAGGTATAACAAACTTTAAAAGTCCTTCTATATATGTAAATAAAGATTCTATTATAAATATAATATATAATAATAAAGATGCTAATGAATATAGTGTAGAAGAAAGTGAATTAACAGGTATACAGGATTATAATTTATTTAAAGATAAAATAGAATTAAAAGAGGGAAGATATCCTGAAAATGATTATGAAACTATAGTAAATATAAGTAATAAAGAATCAATGAAATTAAATAAAGGAATATCTGAAAAAGTAAATGATACTAAGCTTACAGTAGTAGGATATTATTATAGTAAAGATAATTTAGATATGTATTTAGTAAATAATAATACTATTAAATATGATTTAATAACAAAAACATCAAATATAGTATTATATCCAAAAGATAAAAATGAGACTATTAATAAATTTAGAGAATTTAATTTAAATATAAAGAATAGTTATGAATCAAGTAAAGCAGAATATAAAAGGGCTTTAGCTGATAATAATAAAAGTGTTATAGTAGTATCAAGTATAATGATTTTAATATCACTAATAGAAATGTTTTTAATGAGTAGATCTTCATTTTTATCTAGAATAAAGGAAATTGGTATATATCGTGCTATAGGTGTTAAAAGAATAGATATTTATAAAATGTTTTATGGTGAGATATTTGCTATTACAACATTAGCTTCATTACCAGGAATTATATTTATGGCATATTGTTTAAGTTTAGTTACTAAAATTAAATATTTAAAAGGTATGTTTGTAATAAATCCTTTAGTAGTAATTATAGCTATAGTATTTGTTTATTTATTTAATTTAATTATAGGACTTATCCCTGTATTTAATGTAATAAGAAAAACTCCAGCTCAAATATTATCTAGAACAGATGCAGAATAGAAACTTAATGTTTCTTTTTTTGTAATCTTATAAATATTTACAACAAAAATTGTATATGATAAAATATTTGCAACGGAAAGTTTACAAAAAGAAAATGATAATTGGTGTTGCGCATACTCATAAAAATATATAATTGTAACTGGAGGTGGAAATATGAGATTTTGTGATAAACTTGCAAAATTAAGAAAAAATAATAATTTAAGTCAAGAACAACTTGCAGAAATGATGAATGTATCAAGACAGTCAATTTCTAAATGGGAGAGTGGTTCTACATATCCTGATATGGATAAAATGTTACAACTTTGTAAAATATTAAACTGTAAATTAGATGAATTAATGGATGATGGTGTAATAGGTAATGTTGAAGTAGATAAAAAAAGAGATAATATATTTAATAAAATCTTAAATACAATTACAAAAATATATAATATGTTTTGCAGTATGACTACACAAGAAAAATTAAAATGTTTATTAGAACTTTTCTTTATCGCATTTATAGTATTTATACTAGGTAGTAT